>JANOOO010000369.1:0-2604 GCA_031421375.1 Polaromonas sp. | reverse complement strand
GGTTCAGCTGTTGCCGTGCTTGCCGCCCGCGTGGCGACCGCCGCGCTGCATGGCTTCGGCGTCAAAGGTTTTTTGCTGCTCTGGCGTAAGGGCCGCATACAGCACCTTGGTCGCGTCGCCGCGCTGGTCCATCGCCTTCGTCATCTCGGCCATGTGCTGCGTGCGCAGAGCCCGCATCTTGTCGATGCGCTCGGGCGTCGGCAGTTTTTGCAGCTCGGCGTAGCCTGTGCGGCGTTCCTGCATTGAAGCTGCGGGCGGCTTCATCGCGGCGAGGAAGGCGTTCCAGGCGGGCTCTTGCGCAGTTGAGATTTTCAGCTTGTCTTTCAGCGCGGCCTGGCGCTGAAAGACATGCTGCTGCATTTTTGCGGGGTCGTGCTGGTCCATGCCCTGGTGGCTGCCACGCATGTCGGCGGTTGGCGCAGCCTGAGTTGTTTGCGGGGCCGGCGTGGCTGGTGCGGTGGCCTGCGCCAGCACAGCGGCTCCGGGCAAGGCAAGCGCGCTGGCCAGCAGCAGGCGAGAGACGGTGACACGCGCGGTGGCGAAGGGTGGATGGATGCGGTTCATGGTGATTTCCTGCGTGTTGAATCAAGGTTGAAGGGGGCGGCTTGGCGTTTTTTTCAGGCCGTGCCGCCACTGTCGGCGGCGCATGTATCGCCCGCGTGGCCAGTTGATGCCGGCTTGTAAAGTTTGGTGAATGCTGCGTGCGTGGGTACGCAGGCGCGGGCCTGGCTCGGGCTCACTGGCCGTGGGAAAGAGCAAAACAGGCCGCTAGCCCACTAAACACGGGCGCAAACAGCTCCTTAATTCATAGCAACAGCGGCGTGCCCACGATCACCCGTGGCGCGCAAGGGGCTTGCCCGTGAGGCGGCTTTGCCTACAATCGTGCCAGCTTGTCGGGGTGCCGCAGTTTTTGTCTGTGGCTGAGATCGCAATCATCCCCTCGGGGGTGCGAGACCCGCTGAACCTGATCGGGGTCATCCCCGCGTAGGGAACAACGCTTTTGGCTCCGGCTCATCCGTCGCTTCCGACGAAGACCCGGCTCCCCAGGCAGGCCCCTTTCCACCGGACCTCCTGGAGACCCAAGCCATGGCAAAAACCCGTTTGACCGTCGATACCGCCGACCTCGCCAGCCGCATCACGCGCACGCCCTTTCCGGGCTCGGCGAAGATTTACATCGAGGGCTCGCGCCCCGACATCCGCGTGCCGTTTCGCGAGGTCAGCTTAAGCGACACGCTGGTCGCCGAGGGCAAGGAAACCCGCCGCGAAGCGAATCCGCCGCTGCGCCTGTTTGACTCATCGGGCGTCTATACCGACCCGGCCGCGCACATCGACATCACACGTGGCCTGACCCCGCTGCGCGGCGCGTGGATCAACGAGCGCCGCGACACTGAAGCGCTCGCCGGCATCAGCAGCGCCTACGGCCGCGAGCGGCTCAACGACCCGGCATTGAGCGCACTGCGCATGGCGCATGCCCCGGTGCCGCGCCGCGCCAAGGCCGGCATGAACGTCTCGCAAATGCACTACGCACGCAAAGGCATCATCACGCCGGAGATGGAATACATCGCGATCCGCGAGAACCTGGTGCGCGCGCAGCTGGCCGAGCGGCTGGCGACCGAGCGCATGCCCAAGGCCGGACATTCGTTTGGCGCGTCGATTCCGAAAGACATCACCGCTGAATTCGTTCGCGATGAAGTGGCACGCGGCCGCGCCGTGATTCCGAACAACATCAACCACCCCGAAAGCGAGCCGATGATCATCGGCCGCAACTTCCTGATCAAGGTCAACGCCAACATCGGCAACTCGGCGGTCACGTCGAGCATTGAAGAGGAAGTGGACAAGCTCGTGTGGTCGATTCGCTGGGGTGCCGACACCGTGATGGACCTCTCGACCGGCGAGAACATTCATGAAACGCGCGAATGGATTTTGCGCAACTCGCCGGTGCCTATCGGCACGGTGCCGATCTACCAGGCACTGGAAAAAGTCAACGGCAAGGCCGAAGACCTGACCTGGGAAATCTTTCGCGACACCTTGATCGAGCAGGCTGAGCAGGGCGTGGACTACTTCACCATCCACGCCGGTGTGCGTCTGGCCTATGTGCCACTGACGGCGAACCGGCTGACCGGCATCGTTTCGCGTGGCGGCTCCATCATGGCGAAGTGGTGTTTGTCGCATCACAAGGAAAGTTTTCTGTACGAGCGTTTCGAAGAAATCTGCGAGATCATGAAGGCGTATGACGTGTGCTTCTCGCTCGGCGACGGCCTGCGCCCCGGCTCGATTGCTGACGCGAATGACGAAGCGCAGTTTGCCGAACTGCACACGCTCGGTGAGCTGACGCAGATCGCCTGGAAGCACGACGTGCAGGTGATGATCGAAGGCCCTGGCCATGTGCCGCTGCAGCTCGTCAAAGAGAACGTCGAGAAGCAGCTGGAAGCCTGTTTCGAAGCGCCCTTCTACACCCTCGGCCCGCTGATCACCGACATCTCGCCCGGCTACGACCACATTTCGTCGGCGATGGGCGCCGCCAACATTGGCTGGTACGGCACGGCCATGCTTTGCTATGTGACGCCGAAGGAACACCTCGGTTTGCCGAACCGCGACGACGTC
>JANOOO010000368.1:0-3999 GCA_031421375.1 Polaromonas sp. | reverse complement strand
TCGCCTTCCTGCATGCGCGCTGGTGCATCGGCCTGCACCACGACGCGCTGCAGGCGGCCCTGGTTTGGAAAGTCATTGACGTAACTCGAACCGAGCGAGGTGGACAACGCCGAATTGATAGCCTCGAATGGCACGCCGAGTGCGCTGGCCTTTGCGCGGTCAATGTCGAGCTGCAACTGCGGCGCATCTTCCAGGCCGTCGGGCCGCACCTGCGCGAGCACCGGGCTTTTGCTGGCCAGGCCGAGCAACTGCCCACGCGCGGCCAGCATGGTGTCGCGCCCCACGCCGGTCCGGTCTTGCAGGCGAAAGCTGAAGCCGCTGGCGGTGCCGAGTTCGGGAATCGGCGGCGGGCTCAGCGGGAAAATCGACGCGTCGCGGATTTTGGACAGCGCACCAAATGCACGGCCCGCCAGCGCCTCAGCCGACTGACCCGGGCCTTCGCGCTCGTCCCAATCTTTCAGCGTGACAAAAGCCAGCGCGGCGTTTTGCCCCTGCCCCGAAAAGCTGAAACCCATCACGCCCACCATGCTTTTGACTTCAGGCTGCTTGAGCATGAAACCTTCGACTTGCTCGATCACCTGCCGCGTTCGCTCGATCGTTGCACCGGGCGGCAACTGCACGTTGACGAGCAGCCGGCCCTGGTCTTCAGCCGGCAAAAACGAGCTCGGCAGCCGCGCATAGACCAGCGCGACCACGCCAATGATGGCGGCGTAAATGATCAGGTAGCGCGGCGCACGCCGCAACAGGCGCGCGACCAGACTTTCATAACCCTTGGCAGTGCGCGAAAAGCCGCGGTTGAACCAACCGAAAAAGCCGCGCTTGTCAATGTGATGGCCGGCCTCGACCGGCTTGAGCAGCGTGGCGCACAAGGCCGGAGTCAGTGACAGCGCCAGAAATGCCGAGAAGCCGATGGACGCAACCATTACGGCCGAAAACTGCCGGTAAATGTTACCGATGGAGCCCGCAAAAAACGCCAGCGGCACGAACACCGAAATCAGCACCACGGTGACACCGATGATGGCCCCCGATATCTGCCCCATCGCCTTGCGCGTGGCCTCGACCGGCGACAGCCCTTCCTCGCTCATGATGCGCTCGACGTTTTCGACCACGACAATCGCATCGTCCACCACGATGCCGATCACCAGCACCATGCCGAACATCGTCAGCACGTTGATCGAAAACCCGAGCGCCAGCAAGGTGGCAAAGGTGCCGAGCAAGGCCACCGGCACGACGATGGTCGGGATGATGGTGTAGCGGATGTTCTGCAAAAACAAATACATCACCAGAAAAACCAGCACGACGGCCTCGACCAGCGTGATGGCCACCTGGCGAATCGAGATGCTGACAAATTCGGAACTGTCGTAGGGAATCGCGTAGCTCACGCCCTGCGGGAAGGTGGTCTTGAGCTGCTCCATCTTGTCGCGCACCGCCCTGGCCGACTGCAGCGCGTTGGCGCCGGGCGCAAGCTGCACGCCAATGCCGGTCGAGGGCTGGCCGTTGAGCCGGGCTGAGGTGGCGTAGGTCTGCGCGCCGAGCTCGATGCGCGCGACATCGCGCAAGCGCACCGCCGAGCCGTCGATGTTGGCGCGAAGCGTGATGTTGCCGAACTGCTCGACACTCGACAGCTGGCCGTTAACGACCACCGTGGCCGAGATGCCCTGCCCGGCTACGTTGGGCAAATCGCCGATGGTGCCCGCCGAGATTTGCGCGTTCTGTGCGCGAATCGCGTTGGTGACGTCAAGCGCCGACAGCGAAAAGCCGACCAGCTTGTCGGGGTCGATCCAGATGCGCATGGCGCGCTCGGTGCCGAAGAGTTGCGCCTGGCCAATACCAGGCAGGCGCTGGATTTCGGGCACCACGCTGCGCGAGGCGAAGTCGCCCAGGGCAATCGGGTCAATGTTCGGGTTTGACGACGAAAGAATAGCAAACAGCAAAAAGTTGGCGTTCGACTTGTCAACCCGCACGCCTTGCTGCGTCACGGCCTGCGGCAAGCGCGGCGAGGCGCGCGACAGCCGGTTCTGCACATCCACCTGTGCGAGCTCGGGGTTGGTGCCGGGCTGAAAGCTCAGCGTGATGTTGCCGGTGCCATTGGCCTGCGCGACCGACTCCATGTAAAGCAGGCCGGGCGAGCCATTCATTTCGCGCTCGATGACGCTGAGCACGCTGTCTTCAAGAGTCTGGGCCGAGGCACCGGGGTAGGTGGTGGCCACGACGATGGACGGCGGCGCGACCGGCGGGTATTGCGCGATCGGCAATTGCGTGATCGCCAGACCCCCGATTACCAAAATGAACAGCGCGATGACCCAGGCAAAAATCGGCCGGTCGATGAAAAATTGGGCCATGTTGCTAGCCCCTTACTTTGCAGCCGATGCGGCGGTGGCCGAGGACGCTGGCGGCGCTGCGGGCGCAGTCCCAGCGCTCGCAGCCTTGGGAGGCGCGCCAGCGGCTGCCGACACAGTGCGTGCTTGCCACGGCACCGCCTTGACGGGCGCATCGCCTCGCAACTTTTGAAACCCATCGACCACGACCTGCTCGCCGGTTTTCAGCCCATCAAGCACCACCCAATTGCCGCCTTTGGCTGAGCCAATTTTTACCGGGCGCGGCGAGACTTTTCCGTCGCTGCCTACCACCATCACCGAGTCGCCCTGATTCGAGCGCGTGACGGCCTGCTGCGGCAGCATGGTGGCATTTGAGGCCGTTGCCTGTTCGAGCCGCACGCGTACGTACAGGCCCGGCAGCAACTGCCCGTTCGGGTTGGGCACTTCAGCGCGCAAAGTGACTTGCCCTGTGGTCGGATCGACCGTCAGGTCAGAGAACAGCAGGCGGGCCGGGCTGGCGTATTCGCTGCCGTCCTCCAGCACGATGCGCGCGCTGGCCGCATCAAGGCCATTGGCGCGCTTGAGCTGCCCGCTTTGCAGCGCTGCGCGCAGCTTCATCGCGTCGTTCGCAGACTGGGTGAAGTTGACGTAGAGCGGATGGACCTGCTGAATCACCGCAAGCTGCGTCGCGTCGCCCTGCCCAACCAGCGCGCCCTCGGTGACTAGCGCCCGGCCAATGCGGCCCGAGATCGGTGCCGTCACAGCCGCGTAACCCAGATTGATAACGGCCGTCTGCACGCTTGCCTTGCCGACAGCGACGTCGGCCTCGGCGGTCTTTTGCGCTGCAACGGCATTCGCATACTCCTGCTTGCTGATGGCGTTGGCCTCGACCAGCGGCCGGTAGCGCTCGGCCAGTGCAGTCGCCTGCGCCAGATTGGCCTCGGCGCGCGCCTGGCCGGCCTTGGCACTGGCGACTGCCGCCGCGTAGGGCGCCGAGTCAATGGTGAACAGCGCTTGCCCGGCTTTCACGTCGCTGCCCTCGCGGAACAGGCGCTTCTGCAAAATGCCGGCGGCGCGTGCCCGCACCTGTGCCACGCGCGAGGCTTCAAGTCGGCCTGGCAGCTCAGTGACCAGGCCGACATCGCCCTGCGTCACCGTCACCACGCCAACTTCAGCCGGCGGCGGTGCTGCGGCGCTGGCTGCGGGCGGTGAGCCCGACGTCTTGCCGCAGGCGACCACGCCAGCCAGACAACCCGCGACGAATGTGGCCTTGAGCAGTCGCACCGCGACAAGTTGCCGCGCAGGCTGCGCACTTGAGAAATTAGGCATGGGGTTTCCAGGAAGAAAAATGTGATGCAGCAAATGAGCTCGACCTGCGGCTGCACTCTGAAGTGTTGCTGAAGTTAAAAAAAACGTGAGGCGTTCTTTCAGGATAAACACAGACGGAATCAGGGTTTACGCGATGCAGGAGCGTGTCGCGTTGCCGATGGTGAACGTTTTCGCGGGTACATGAGGTGGCGACGCAGAAGGTCGAGTACGTCGAAGAAAATCAGGCGAGTCGCGCACGGCACCTGGCGGTGCGGCGAAGCTTTATGGCGCGTTGCGAAAGCTGGTTTGAGCAGGCCGGGCGGCAAGCCGACGTGAGGTTTGCAGGCGGCACGCGGACGGCGGCTTGCGGCTT
>JANOOO010000367.1:0-2947 GCA_031421375.1 Polaromonas sp. | reverse complement strand
CTGGCCGTGGCGCGCGCCCAGCACGCCGTCAACGAACTGGCCGAGAAGCTCATCCACAAAGGCATCAAGGTGAAGTACGCGATCCACCCAGTGGCTGGCCGTATGCCTGGCCACATGAACGTGCTGCTGGCCGAGGCCGAGGTGCCATATGAGCAGGTGTTCGAGATGGAGGAGATCAACGGCGAGTTTGGACAGGCCGATGTCGCCATTATTTTGGGCGCGAATGACGTGGTCAACCCTGCCGCTCTGGTCAAGGGCAGCGCCATCTACGGCATGCCGATTCTTGAGGCTTACAAAGCCAAGACGGTGATCGTCAACAAGCGATCCATGGCGGCAGGCTATGCCGGCCTCGACAACGAACTCTTCTACATGGACAAAACCATGATGGTCTTTGGCGACGCGAAAAAAGTCATCGAAGATATGGGCAAGGCTATCGAGTAAAGCCTTCGTTTGTAGTGCGACGAAAGCGTCGCGGCCATGGCGGCTGTTGAAGTCGCGCACCGGCTGCGCATAGGGAAAACGTCGTAGGCAGCCGCCTGTGCCTATTGGGAGAATGCGGGCACCCACCCCGCTCCAGGCCCTCCCCGGCCCCTCCACAGCCTCTTCCCGAAACGGAAACCCCCATGAATACAGCGACCCTGCCCGCCGACCGCCCCTGGCTCAAGCACTACCCGGCCGGTGTGCCCGCCGACATCGACGTCTCGCAGTACGGCTCGCTGGTTGCGTTGATGGAGGAGGGCTTCTCAAAACACGGCAACCGCGCGGCCTACAGCTTCCTGGGCAAAGACACGAGCTTTGCCGAAACCGACCGTCTGTCGATCGCCTTTGCCAGCTACCTGCAGGGGCTGGGCCTGGCCAAAGGCGACCGCGTTGCCATCATGCTGCCCAACGTGCCGCAGTACCCGATTTCGGTCGCCGCCATTCTTCGCGCCGGCTTTGTCGTGGTTAACGTCAACCCGCTCTACACCGCGCGCGAGCTGGAGTATCAACTCAAGGATTCGGGCGCAAAAGCCCTTGTCATTCTTGAGAACTTCGCCCACACCCTGGAGCAATGCCTGGCTGCCACGCCGGTCAAACACATCGTGCTGTGCGCCATGGGCGACCGGCTTGGCCTGTTCAAGGGCGCGCTGGTCAATCTGGTGGTGCGAAGCGTCAAGAAAATGGTGCCCGCCTTCAGCTTGCCCGGCGTCGTGCGCTTCAACGATGCGCTGGATAGTGGCGCGCGCGGCACGTTCAAGCGCCCCGAACTGCGACCCGACGACGTGGCCGTCTTGCAATACACCGGCGGCACCACCGGCGTCTCTAAAGGCGCGGTGCTGCTGCACCGCAACGTCATTGCCAACGTGCTGCAATCCGAAGCCTGGAACCAGCCCGCCATGGCGAGCCTGGCCG
Organism: Polaromonas sp.; assembly: GCA_031421375.1. Lineage (GTDB taxonomy): Bacteria > Pseudomonadota > Gammaproteobacteria > Burkholderiales > Burkholderiaceae_C > Polaromonas. The sequence goes on along the minus strand of JANOOO010000367.1, from coordinate 1,555 downwards.
CAGGCGTTCAACAAACCTCTGTTTGCGCCTTGCCGCTCTATCACATCTTCGCTTTCACGGTGAACATGATGCTGGCCATGCGCACCGGCGGCAAAAACATTTTGATTCCTAATCCGCGTGATTTTCCGGCGGTGCTTAAAGAGCTGGCCAAGCACCAGATTCACAGCTTTCCGGCTGTCAACACGCTGTTCAACGGCCTGGCCAATCACGCCGATTTCGGCAAGGTCGATTGGTCGCACCTAAAGATTTCACTCGGTGGCGGCACCGCAGTGCAAAGCGCCGTGGCCAAGCTGTGGCTGGCGAAAACCGGCTGCCCGATCTGCGAAGGCTACGGCCTGAGCGAGACCTCGCCATCGGCCAGCTGCAACCCGTCCAACAGCAAAACCTTCACCGGCACCATCGGCGTGCCGATTCCCAACACCTGGTTCAAGCTGCTTGACGATGACGGCAAGGAAGTGGCACCCGGCCAGCCCGGCGAGATCGCCATCAAGGGCCCGCAGGTGATGGCCGGCTACTGGCAGCGGCCTGACGAGACCGCCAAGGTCATGACGCCGGACGGCTACTTCAAGTCGGGCGATATCGGCGTGATCGATGAGAACGGATTCTTCAAAATCGTGGACCGCAAGAAAGACATGATTCTGGTCAGCGGTTTCAACGTCTATCCGAACGAAATTGAAGAGGTGGTGTCGCGGCTTGAAGGCGTGCTCGAATGTGCGTCGGTCGGCGTGCCCGACGAGGCGACTGGCGAGGCGGTCAAGCTGGTGATCGTGCGTAAGACGCCCGATTTGACCGAGGCCCGCATCCGCGAATACTGCCGCGCCAATTTCACCGGCTACAAGCAGCCCAAGCTGATTGAGTTCCGCACCGAGCTGCCGAAAACCCCGGTTGGCAAGGTGCTGCGTCGCGAGCTGCGCGACAAAAAATAGCGCTGCAGGCGCAGCTGCATCAGCACGCGCCATCGCAAGCATCGCAGGCCCTGCAACAAGTGCAAGCATGCCGTGGGCCAACGGGAAACAGCTGGCAAACGCCGTCAGCGCTTAACGCGTCCGATGCCGATTTATTTGCTCCCCAAACCCGGCTTTCGGCCGACAATTCGTGCCATGCCGCACGATTTTCCGAGCCGCACCAGTGGGCACGCGCCGGGTGCTTTTCAAACCCACCGACGCACCGCCATTTTGAGTGCGCTGGCGCAGGAGCAGCAGGGCCTGATTGAGCTACTTGACGGTGCCGTGCTTGAACCCCACGCCGGGCGCGAGTTCTGGCTCGGCCACTTGCATGGGCAGCCGGTGGTGTTGGCACTGAGCCGCATCGGCAAGGTCGCAGCAGCAACGACTGCAACAGCGTTGATCGAGCGATTTGGTGTAGCCAGGATGATCTTCACTGGCGTGGCCGGCTCGCTCAGCGACGACGTTCAGATCGGCGATGTGCTGGTGGCCGATCAATTTATTCAGCATGACCTTGACGCGTCGCCGCTTTATCCGCGTTTTGAGGTGCCGCTCTATGGCCGGTCACGTTTCGCCACCGATGCCGCGCTGACCGCCGCGCTGTTTGCTGC
>JANOOO010000366.1:0-2731 GCA_031421375.1 Polaromonas sp. | reverse complement strand
GCGGGGATCATCATTTTGACGTTGGCTGCGGCCAGCGCCGACAGGGGGAAGGCACCACTGGCAGTGAGAGCGGCTATGGCTCTTAAGAAGGTATCGCGACGCATGTTTGTCTCCTGAAAGTGAAAGGGTCGAAGGGGTCGAAGGGGTTTTTGGAAGACAGTTTGAGCCGTGTCATTATGCTGCGCTTATGGCGATCAGTTGACCCGGTTTTCCCCGCAAACGCCTCTGCATGGCAAGGGAAGCGCAGATCAATTCATCGTGGCGTGCGATCACTTGGCTTGGGCGGTCTGCGGCGTTGCTTTTCTTGCAAATATCACGATATTTGCTGCAAAAAGCGCCTTGCAGCCCATCCCAATCCAAGCGCCGCGCATCCACGCGAATTAATCTGCGCTTCCATATGAATTTGACGCACCTCACACGCGCTGGCGCCTTCGCCACTGCGGCCCTTGCGATTGCGCTGGCAGGAGGCTGTGCCGGCATGGGCGAGGTATCGAGCAAGGTTGCCCTGAGCACGCAGTTACGCGGTGCCAATGAGGTTCCGCCCGTCGTCACGGGCGGCAGCGGCTCGGTCGATGCCGCATTCGACAAGAAAACCAGCCTGCTGCGCTGGAAAGTCAACTACACGGGCTTGAGCGGCCCGGCCACGGCCGCGCATTTTCATGGCCCGGCTATGGTGGGTGCCAACGCAGGCGTCGCGCTCGGCTGGACTGCGCCGATCCAGAGCCCGATGGAAGGCCGCGCCACGCTCACGCCCGCGCAAGCCGCTGACTTGCTGGCGGGCCGCTGGTACGCCAACGTCCACACCGCAGCGCACCCGTCGGGCGAGATTCGTGGGCAGATGATCGTTCGCAACTGAGTTCTCGCGGCCCGGCGAGGCCGCCAGTCGCTATGAAAAACGGATCTGCTTGCGCCCGTAAACAGGGCGTTTCAAGCTGATTTGTTGATGATTTTTCAGGCTGGCCGGCTTGGCGTTGTCGAGCGGGTCAGCGCGGCTGAACAACGCGCGCCAAAAAGCCGCAGCGCCAGCGGTGGGGATCGGTGGCGATCAATGGGGGTATTGGGCCGCGAACGGGTTTCAAACCTTAAAATTGCCGGTTCCGCTTAAGCGCAGCTGCTCCTGCGGATGCCTCTGCCGCGCCGCTGCCGCCCTCACTGATCGCCCCATGAACGCCCCCGTCGATGTTTCGTTTTTCACGCGTGCCGCCAAGCCGCTGACCAGCTACCGCAAGTACTGGGCGGCGCGCTTTGGCACGGCGAAGTTTTTGCCCACCAGCCGGCTTGAGATGGATGCGCTCGGCTGGGATAGCTGCGACATCGTTATCGTCACCGGCGACGCGTATGTCGATCACCCCAGTTTCGGCATGGCTGTGATTGGCCGCATGTTAGAGGCGCAGGGCTTTCGCGTCGGCATCATTGCGCAGCCCGACTGGCAAAGTGCCGAGCCTTATCAAGCGCTGGGCAAGCCGAACCTGTTTTATGGCGTGACGGCCGGCAACATGGATTCGATGATCAACCGCTACACGGCTGACCACAAAATCCGCAGCGACGACGCCTATACGCCCGGCGACATCGGCGGCAAACGGCCCGACCGCGCCGCGCTGGTTTATTCGCAGCGTTGCCGCGAGGCTTACAAAGACGTGCCGATCATTTTGGGCGGCATTGAGGGCTCGTTGCGCCGCATTGCGCATTACGACTACTGGTCTGACAAGGTTAGGCGCTCGGTTGTGGTCGATTCAAAATGCGACCTGCTGCTGTATGGCAACGCCGAGCGCGCGATAGTCGAGATCGCGCATCGGCTTGCCGCCAAAGAGCCGGTTGCCACGATGACCGACATTCGCGGCACCGCCTTCATCCGGCGCAGCGGTGATGAGAGCGCGCAAGGCTGGTTCGAGATTGACTCGACCAGCGTCGATGCGCCGGGCCGGGTCGAGGCGCATGTCAACCCGTACATGATGATCTCGGATGTGGCGAAAGAGCAGGGCGCGAGTTGTGCGCGGGAGGATGAGGCGGAGGCGGTTGCGTTGTTGGCCGTGAAATCTTCTGGCTTGCTCCCTCTCCCTCTAAGAGAAGGGATAAGTCAAGGCTCCCGCGTACTCCCTCTCCCCCCGGGAGAGGGCAGGGGTGAGGGCTCCCCGATTTCAACCAGCGGCCGAATCAAAGTCCCGCCGCGCGACCGCTCGGTCATCCGCCTGCCGTCGTACGAGCAAGTCAAAAGCGACCCGATCCTCTACGCCCACGCCAACCGCGTGCTGCACCTTGAAACCAATCCCGGCAATGCGCGCGCGCTAGTCCAGGCCCACGGCACCGGTCCCACCGCGCGCGACGTGTGGATCACGCCGCCACCGATTCCGCTGACTACCGCCGAGATGGACTACGTGTTCGATCTGCCGTATGCGCGTTCACCGCACCCGTCGTATGCCGACGACAACGGCAGCCACGACCACGCCACCAAAATCCCGGCCTGGGAGATGATCCGCTTCAGCGTCAACATCATGCGCGGCTGCTTCGGCGGCTGCACTTTTTGCTCGATCACCGAGCACGAAGGCCGCATCATCCAGAGCCGCTCCGAAGACTCGGTGATTCGTGAGATTGAAGCGATTCGCGACACCGTCAAGGGCTTTACCGGCGCGATCTCCGACCTCGGCGGGCCGACCGCCAACATGTACCGCATCGGCTGCAAGTCGCCCGAGATCGAGTCGGCCTGCCGCAAGCCGAGCTGCGTCTATCCGGG
>JANOOO010000365.1:0-2453 GCA_031421375.1 Polaromonas sp. | reverse complement strand
TGGCGCTCTGATTGAGCGTGTTGATGGTGTCTGATTCGTTTTTCGCCACGCTGGCAATCAGATCGAGACGGGGCGAATGGCCAGCCTGGTTTTTCTGGATTTCCTCGCGGGCAATTTCCACGGCGTAACGCTGCGCGCTGATTTCGGCGTTGTTGTTCAGCGCCAGTTCCTGCCAGGTGTCGATGTTCGCGGGCTCCATCGGCCGCACGCGAAACTGTTCGGATAGCGGGTCCAGCGCGGTGATGCGTCGGCCCACCATGGCGGCCAGCGCCTCACGGGCGTTCTGCAGGTTGTCTCTGGCTTCGAGTAACTGCGCCTCGGCCAGGTCGAGCTTGGCCTGGGTCTCCAGCACGTCGGTGCGCGTACCCTCACCGCGCTTGAACAGCCGCTCGTTGGACTTGCCCTGCTCGGCAAAGGCATCGCGCTGCGCCGTCGCCAGCGCCAGCTGGTCTTCGGCATACTGCGCTGGCGCATACAGCCCGACCAGCCGCACGATGACCTCTTGCGAGCGCGCGCGAAACTGCGCGTCGCTGGCCTGCGTTTGTGCAATGCCTTGCCGGTGCCTGGCCTTGCCTTCGTGGTGAATCAGCGGCTGGCGCAGTTGCAGCACGGCCGACTGGCTGTTGTAGTAGCGCTCGTCGTTGCGCTCGGGAAAGCCGGGCGTGCTGGTCGTGATGTCAGAGAAATTCCGGTTCCTTGAATACGACGCGCTGATGACGGGCAGCAAAGCCGCCCGGCCCAGCACGCGGGCCTGCTGGCCGGCCTCATTCTCGCGCAGTGCGGCGCGGTAGGTCGGGTCGTTGACAAGCGCAGCCTCATAGGCGGGAAGCAGGCCCATGCCCCAGGCGGACGGCAATGCCAGCAGCGCGGCCAAGCCTACGGAAAAGAGGTGCGGCGTATTCACAATTCACTCCTCTGTCATGGCCATCTTGACCTGGTCAATCATCGGCTTCATCAGGTAATTCATCATGGTGCGCTCGCCGGTCTTGACGAACAGCTCGACCGGCATGCCCGGGCGAATCTGCAGGTTAGCGATCAGCTTCATGCCCTCGGGTGCGACGCGGGCCTTGATGTTGTAGTAAGGCTGGCCGGTTTTTTCATCGACCAGCCGGTCCGCCGACACCTGTGTCACGATGCCCGGAATGTGCGGCGTGGTGTTCTGGTTGAAGGCCGAAAAAATCAGCTCGACGCGCAAGTCGCGGTGTACCTTGTCGATCAGGTGTACCGGCAACTGACCCTCGACGATCAGCGGGTCGTCGCTGGGGACGATGTCCATCAGCCGAAAGCCCGGAGCAACAACGCCGCCGTGCGTGAACACATTCATCGCCACCACCGTGCCATCGACCGGGGCTTTGACCATCACGCCCTGCAATTCGTGGTCCAGACCCATCAGTCGGCTGGTCAGACCGGCGGCCTCTTTTTGAACGTCGGAGAGCTGCGTGCGAACTTCTTTCTGGTATTCCTGCTGGCGCTGCAGCCGTTTCAGCTTGAACTCGGAAATCTGCCGCAGGCCCCGGCCCATGTTGTTGGTGTCCTCAAAGATCGCGGTGTTGAGCTGGGCATGGGTTCGCTCCAGTTCAAGCAGGCGATTTCTGGCCACGTAGCCTTCACGGGCCAGGTCACGCATGCCGTCGAGCTGCTCCTTGAGAAACGCCAGCTGTTGCTTCTTGCCGTCGCGTGATTCTTCCAGCCCCGTGTTCTGCATCACCAGTCCGGCGACGTTCTCGTCGAGTGCCGACAGCTCGCTGTGAATCGCCGACTGCCGCGAGCTGAACAGCTGCTGCTGCATGCCGATGTTGACGGCGAGCCGGGCGTCGCCCTTGGCGCTTTCGAGCTCGGGCGGAAAAACAATGCTGCGTTTGCCATCGCGCTCGGCAATCAGCCGCGCCTCGGCGGCGCGCACGGCGAACACCTGCACGCGAATGGTTTCGGCGTTGGACTTGGCCTGCACCGAGTTCATGCGAACCAGCACATCGCCGGCTTTCACCACGTCGCCTTCCTTGACGAAAATCGCCTCGACCGTGCCGCCGGTCTGGTGCTGCACCGCTTTCTTGTTGGTGGCGACGGTGACGGTGCCGCTGAGCGGCACGCCCTTGTCGAGCGGGGCCAGCGAGGCCCAGGCGATGAAGCCGCCGAGTCCGGCAATGATGATCAGCCAACCCAGTCGCGCATGCGAGCGGGCGTCGGTCTCAATTTGCGGCACGGCCGACGCGGCGGGTGGGAGCGGTTTGTCCAGCCACTCCACATCGGCTGCGGGCGTGGAACAAACAGGGCTTAATTTCTTGCTCATGATGGACTCCAGAGTTTTAATTTTCAATTCAAGTCAGTGGACAGCTGCCGGGCGATGTTTGGCCTGGACAGGCGCGTCTGCGGCTTTGCGCTCGGGGTTCGCGCCCTGCGCTGCGAGCCGCGTCAGCTCAGCGAGAACCTGGGCGGTGGGGCCGAACATTTGC
>JANOOO010000364.1:0-2503 GCA_031421375.1 Polaromonas sp. | reverse complement strand
TGGCGCTCTGATTGAGCGTGTTGATGGTGTCTGATTCGTTTTTCGCCACGCTGGCAATCAGATCGAGACGGGGCGAATGGCCAGCCTGGTTTTTCTGGATTTCCTCGCGGGCAATTTCCACGGCGTAACGCTGCGCGCTGAGTTCGGGGTTGTTGTTCAGCGCCAGTTCCTGCCAGGTCTCGACGTTCACGGGCTCCATGGGCCGCACGCGAAACTGGTCCGAAAGCGGGTCGAGCGCGGTGATGCGCTGACCCACCATGGCAGACAGCGCGTCTCTAGCGTTTTGCAGGTTGTCGCGCGCTTCCAGCACCTGTGCTTCGGCCAGGTCGAGCTTGGCCTGGGTCTCCAGCACGTCAGTGCGCGTGCCCTCCCCGCGCTTGAACAGCCGCTCGTTGGACTTGCCCTGCTCGGCAAAGGCATCGCGCTGCGCAATCGCCAGCGCCAGCTGGTCTTCGGCATACTGCGCCGGCGCGTACAGCCCGAGCAGCCGCACGATGACCTCTTGCGAGCGCGCGCGAAACTGCGCGTCGCTGGCTTGCGTCTGTGCAATGCCTTGCCGATACCTGGCCTGGCCTTCGTGGTGAATCAGCGGCTGGCGCAGTTGCAGCGCGGCAGTCTGGCTGTTGTAGTAGCGCTCGTCGTTGCGCTCGGGAAAGCCGGGCGTGCTGGTCGTGATGTCGGAGAAGTTGCGATTGCGGCCGAAGGAAGCGCTGACGACCGGCAGCAAAGCCGCCCGGCCCAGCACACGCGCTTGCTGGCCGGCCTCGTTCTCGCGCAGCGCGGCCCGGTAGGCCGGGTCATTGACGAGCGCAGCCTCATAGGCGGGAAGCAGGCCAATGCCCCAGGCCGGCTGCAGTGCCAGCAGCAGGGCAAGGCCCACACAAACAAGTCGCGGTGTTTTCACTTTTTATTCCTCCGTCATCGCCATTTTGACCTGATCAATCATCGGCTTCATCAGGTAATTCATCATGGTGCGCTCGCCGGTCTTGACGAACAGATCGACCGGCATTCCAGGGCGCACCTGCAAATTGGCGATCAGCTTCATGCCCTCGGGGGCCACGCGTGCCTTGATGTTGTAGTAGGGCTGGCCGCTTTTTTCATCAACCAGCCGGTCAGCCGATACCTGTGTCACGATGCCCGGAATGTGCGGCGTGGTGTTCTGGTTGAATGCCGAAAAAATCAGCTCGACCCGCAGGTCGCGATGTACCTTGTCGATCAGATGCACCGGCAGCTGGCCCTCGACGATCAACGGGTCGTCGCTGGGAACGATGTCCATCAGCCGAAAGCCGGGGGCAATCACGCCGCCGTGTGTGAACACGTTCATCGCCACCACCGTGCCATCGACCGGGGCTTTGACCATCACGCCCTGCAACTCATGGTCCAGGCCGACCAGGCGGCTGGTCAGGCCGGCAGCTTCTTTCTGAACATCAGAGAGCTGTGTGCGCACCTCTTTTTGATACTCCTGCTGACGCTGCAGCCGCTTCATCTTGAACTCGGCAATCTGCCGCAGGCCTCGGCCCATGTTGTTGGTGTCCTCAAAAATCGCGGTGTTGAGCTGGGCATAGGTGCGTTCAAGTTCGAGCAATCGGTTACGGGCGACGTAGCCCTCGCGCGCCAGGTCACGCATACCGTCGAGCTGCTCTTTCAGAAACGCCAGTTGCTGCTTCTTGCCGTCACGTGATTCCTCCAGCCCCGTGTTCTGCATCACCAGGCCAGCGACGTTCTCGTCGAGCGCCGACAGCTCGCTTTGAATCGCCGACTGCCGCGAACTGAAGAGCTGCTGCTGCATGACGATGTTGTCGGCCAGTCGCGAGTCGCTCTTCGCGCTCTGCAGATCGGGCGGAAAAACAATGGTGCGTTTGCCATCACGCTCGGCGATCAGCCTGGCCTCGGCGGCGCGCACTGCAAACACCTGTACGCGAATCGTTTCGGCGTTCGACTTGGCCTGCACCGCGTTCATGCGCACCAGCACATCGCCGGCTTTCACCACGTCGCCTTCTCTGACGAGAATGGCTTCGACCGTGCCACCGGTCTGGTGCTGCACTGCCTTTTTACTGGTCGCCACAGTCACGGTGCCGCTGAGCGGAACACCCTTGTCCAGCGGGGCCAGTGACGCCCAGGTGATGAAGCCACCGAGCCCGGCAATGATGATCAGCCAGCCCAGTCGCGCATGCGAGCGGGCGTCGGTCTCAATTTGCGGCACGGCCGACGCGGCGGGTGGGAGCGGTTTGTCCAGCCACTCCACATCGGCTGCGGGCGTGGAACAAACAGGGCTTAATTTCTTGCTCATGATGGGCTCCAGGGTTTTAATTTTCAGTTCAGTTCAGTTCAATTCAATTCAATTCAATTCAATTCAATTCAATTCAATTCAAGTCAGTGGACAGCTGCCGGGCGATGTTTGGCCTGGACAGGCGCGTCTGCGGCTTTGCGCTCGGGGTTCGCGCCCTGCGCTGCGAGCCGCGTCAGCTCAGCGAGAACCTGGGCGGTGGGGCCGAACATTTGC
>JANOOO010000363.1:0-3547 GCA_031421375.1 Polaromonas sp. | reverse complement strand
GCAGGACTACGCCCGCTACACCGCCGCCGACCACGACACCTACCGCCGTCTCTATCAGCGGCAAGCGGCGCTGCTGCCCGGTCTGGCGTGTGACGCGTTCATCGCCGCTTTGCCGCGCCTGGGCGAGCCCGAGCGCATTCCGCGCTTTGAGGCCATCAACGAGCGGCTGCATCAGGCGACCGGCTGGGAGATCGTCGGCGTGCCGGGTTTGATTCCCGAGCTGCCGTTTTTCAGCCTGCTCGCGAGCCGCCGCTTCCCCGTCACCGACTGGCTGCGCCGCCCTGACGAGTTTGATTACATCGTTGAGCCCGACGTGTTTCATGACCTGTTCGGCCATGTACCGCTGCTGTTCGACCCGGTGTTTGCCGACCATATGCAGGCTTACGGCGAAGGCGGGCTCAAGGCGCACCGGCTGGGCGCGTGCGAGCAGTTGTCGCGGCTTTATTGGTACACCATCGAGTTCGGCCTGATCAGGCAGCCAAACGGCTTGCGCGCTTACGGGGCCGGTATTTTGAGTTCATCGGGCGAGTTACAGCACGCCGTACAAAGCACCGAGCCCAAGCGCCTGCCGCTGGACATCACACGCGCCATGCGTACCCCCTACAAGATCGACAGCTACCAGCAAACCTACTTCGTCATCGACAGCTTTCAGCAGCTGTTCGATTTGACTGCGCCGGATTTCACGCCGATTTATGAGGCGCTACGGGACTTGCCGGATTTGCCAGTCGGCGCGGCCTCAAACCAGGTGATCGTCCGTCGCGCCGAATAAATTTAGCGCTTCGCTTAACTACCAGCGCGCCGGCATTTTTTTGAGCACTGTGATCCGCCGGACACCCATCTTGACGTAACCGCCGCGCTCCAGGTCTTTCAGCAGGCGGCTGACCATCTCGCGGGAGGCACCGACGCGGCTGGCGATTTCCTGATGGGTGACGGCCTCCAGGGTGACGCTCTCATCGTCATTTTGCGAGCGCGGGCCGTCGTATTTTTCAAGCACCGAAACCAGGCGGCCATACACGTCAAGCAGGGCCATGTTGCGGGCAGCCTCGGTGGCAACGCGGGCCCGGCGAATGACCTGAATCACGATGTTCATGGCGAATTCGGGGTGCGCCACCAAGTGCTCTTCAACGCTGGAACGGCTCACGACAGCACAGGTGGACTGCTCGGTCGTGATGACCGACGCCGAGCGTGGCCCGCCGTCGAGCGACATCTCGCCAAAGTAGTCGCCCGCCTGAATCGTGCTGTAGGTGATCTCGCGGCCTTCCTCGTCCATCGAGAAAACTTTGGCGCTGCCTTTTAAGAGCACAAACAAGCTTTCGCCTTTTTCGCCCTCATTAATCAGCACGGCCTTTTTCGGGTAGCTGCGAATCACGCCGCGCGCTGCGAGCAAGCGCACGGGCTCTGCCAGTGATGCCAGAAGAGGGTCTTGGGGGCGGTTTGCAGCGGGCATGTTGGGGCGTAATCTAGCATGACGCCAGATCGTGCCAGCCATGGCTGCATGGCTTTGGGGCTCAAGGCCACCACTTGATGCCGCCGCTTGATGCCGCCGCCTATTGAACCTGGAGCGCCTGCGCAATAGCAGGCTAGAGAAAGCCGGGTTCCGATGAATAGGGCGCGGCGATGGGCGCCAGAACCGCCACCCGGTTGACCAGTTCGCGCACACCGCTGGTGCGGGTTTTGACGCAGAGGTTGCGTACATGGCTGCGAACGGTGGATACAGCGACACCCAGCTCGATGGCGATCTCGGGCGTGCTCTGGCAGCGACGCAGATGCAGGAGCACTTTCTGCTCGGTGCGGGTGAGGTTTTGGCTGCGCGCGAAGGCTGAAAAAACGCCGCACTCCTGGACTTCTGATCTCGGTAAAAACAGCGCCACACCGCCGCAGGTGTCGCCGCCCAGGCGGTTGAGCGGGACGACTGCAACCGAATAACTGGTGCTGCCGCTGCCGATTTTGAAATCAATCAAGTCGCGCCGGCCGCGCGTAGCCGCCTGTACCGAGACCTCAAGCGCCGTCTGGTTTTCAGCGAGGCTGGCCGCAAGGCGACCGAATTGATTGGTCAAAACGGTGCGGGCGTACAGCTCCCGCTGGGCCGACACGTTGGCGTGAAGAATCCAGCATGCAGCGTTGACGACGACGACGCCGTGAGCGAGTTCATCAACCAGCAGCGAGAGCAAGCCCGCCTGCATGCCATGCAAGTCTGCCTCGCAGCTGGCAGGCGCGTCTGCGGCTCGGGTCAGGTCTGGGCGTCGCTCTGTAGTCGAATGCATTGCTTTGGTTTTGATGGGCTACGGAACCCAAAGCGTAGGGGCATCGCGCGCTGAAAAGCGGTGAATAAATGTCGATTTGATGTGAGAAATTCACATTAATTGACGGGGTCAGGATTGGGCTGCCCGAACTCTGACCGAACGCCGACCGAACTCAGCCGGACCGGCAGCGCACGATGCGAGAAAGCAGCGCATTGTCAGGGGAAGCGCGGATCCAGACAGCGCTGCCCAAGCCTGTTATTGCAGGGCGCAGGGCGCAGGTCGCGTCTGACTCAATCAGCCCTGATCTTTTGCAACAAGCCGGCACTCGACCCGTCGAGCCCGGCCACCTCGCCGCTGGCCAGCCGTGCCTCCATATCGCTCGCCAGCACTTTGCCCAACTCGACCCCCCACTGGTCGAAGCTGTTGATGCCCCAGATCGCGCCGCTGACAAAAACGCGGTGCTCTTGCAACGCAAGCAGTGCGCCCAGGCTTTGGGGGGTCAGCGCGTCGAGCAGCAAAAACGTGCTTGGCCGGTTGCCTGGAAAGTGCTTGTGGCCGCCGCTATCTGGCTTGCCGAGCATCAGCGCCTGAGCCTGTGCCAGCGCGTTGGCGAGCAGTTTGTTGTGGTGGCCCGGCAGCCTGTGCGAGGGTTTTTTTACCGCGATGAATTCAACCGGAACCACGCTGCATCCCTGGTGCAGCAACTGAAAATAAGCATGCTGGCCATTGGTTCCGGGCTCGCCCCAAAGCACGGGCGCGGTGTCAAACGGCAGCGTCTGCCCATCGGCATCGACGCGCTTGCCGTTGCTCTCCATCTCCAGCTGCTGCAAGTACGCGGGCAGGCGCCTTAAGGCGCTGCTGTAGGGCGCGATGCTGCGGCTGGAAAAATGGTGAAAGTTGCGATACCAGACGTCGAGCAGGCCCAGCCGCACCGGCAGGTTTTGCGCCAGCGGAGCCGCTTTGAAGTGCTCGTCCATCTCGTGCGCACCGGCCAGCAGCGCGCGAAAGCCGGCGCTGCCGATGGCAATTGCAATCGGCAAACCAATCGCCGACCACAGCGAATAACGCCCACCCACCCAGTCCCAAAAGCCGAAGGTGGTGGTGATGCCGAACTGCTTCGCCGCTGCCACGTTGGTCGTCAGCGCGGCGAAATGGCGCGCGGTGTCAGTGCCGCCTTGCGCCTCAAACCAAGCCTTGGCCGAGCGCGCGTTGGTCATGGTCTCTGTGGTGGTGAAGGTTTTCGAGGCGATCAAAAACAGCGTGCTGCCGGGCTGGCAGTGGGCCAGCACGCTGGCGAGTTCCTG
>JANOOO010000362.1:0-3376 GCA_031421375.1 Polaromonas sp. | reverse complement strand
CTGGCAGCTGCCCATCGCAGCTTTGCTCAGGCCGCGATTCACCCCCTAATTTTGCGTGCGCCATTCGTTTACCGTACCTTCGTGAAGCCACTAGGCTATGCCGGTGATTACGAAATGGTGAACCAGATTATTGGGGATCCGTTGCAAGGCCCGAGTACCTACTTTCAGCTTGTCAATTACATGTTCTTGCAAGCCGGCGTTGCGGTCGCGCACCGTAATCGTATCGACATACTTGAGGAGCGATTAAACAAGGTTGCTGAGTCTGCCGTGCGTGAGGGCCGGAAAATGCGCGTGCTGAACGTCGGATGTGGACCCGCTGTCGAGTTGCAGCGTTTTGTGAGCAATAACAAGCATTCCGACATGCTCGAACTGGTATTGGTCGATTTCAGTGAAGAGACCCTGGCTTATACCCGCCGCTGCCTCGAAAGTGCGGCTGGTTCCTCAGGTCGAAAACTAAATCTGACGATGCGGCACGAATCCGTAAATCAGTTGCTCAAGCGGGCGACCCATGCACAGCACGTTCCGCTTGAAGAGCGCTTCGATTTCGTATATTGCGCAGGGCTCTTCGATTATTTGACCGACAAAGTCTGTACGCGATTGATCGAGTATTTCATCTCGCGCTCCCGGAATGGGGCTCGAATTCTTGTTACCAATGTGCACTCAAACAATCCGGAAAAAAACTGGATGGAGCATTTTCTAGAGTGGTACCTCATTTATCGGGATGAGGCAGGCCTGCTTGCAGCTGTTCCGCCTGGGGTCGATGTCGTTGAAACCTACACCGACCCGATTGGTGCCAACGTGTTTGTCGAGGCAATTGTGCGCAACCCGAATCCCGCTCCGGTATGACTCTTGCCGGCATGCAAGCAGATCCCGGTTACCGCCAGGAACTCCGTGATGTATTGCTGTTCTACAGCCGAGTTACCTGCGTTGTAACCATCGTTCTCGTATTGGGTGGAATTGGACTCGACCTCGCGTTTTATCCGTCTGAGGCACGGGAGTTCGCCGCGCTTCGTGTTGCTACCGCTTCGTTTGTGGGTTTGGTGTTGCTGAGTTATACCCAACCTTGGGGCCGTCGCCATGTTCGGATGTTGACGTATCTTTGGCTTTGTGTGCCTCAGGCGATGATCTGCTGGATGATTTTTCACACCGACGGTGAGCAGTCTATTTACTTTGTGGGTTTGACTTTCGCGCTCAGCGGCGTTGCCTTCTTTTTGCCACTTACGGTGTTGGAAGCGCTTTCCTTCGGAGCCGTTACCTTGGTAGGCTATGTGCTTGCGTGCTCGCTGAGGCCAGATGGAATTCAGAATTTCAGCGCCTTGTTGGGGGCAAGTATTTTCATTGTGTTCTATACGCTGATTTGCGTCGTGATCGCCGTCTACAGCAACAAGTGGCGATGGAAGTCCTTTCAACTCAAGACTGAGGTGACTGCCAAGAATGCCGAACTTCAACAGATCAACCGTGCCCTGGCCGAAGTAAAAGGCCAGCTAATCCAGCGCGAGAAAATGGCAGCGCTCGGCACGCTGGCTGCCGGCTTGCTGCATGAGGTCAACAACCCGGTCAACTACAGCCTGATGGCCATCAACATGGCTTTGACTGATCCGGCTGCCGTGCAAAACTCCGACCTCAAGGAAAGCCTGACCGATGCGCGTGAGGGCATGCAGCGCATTCAGGGCATCGTGTCCGACCTGAAGACCTTCGCCTATCAAAAGCCGGGCATCGACAGCGAACGCGTGTTTCTGCTCGAAAAAGCCGTTCAGGCGGCCTTGCGCCTGACCAGCTTCGACCTCAAGGGGATTGCCGTAGAAGTCGATTTGCCGCGCGACACCCATGTGCTCGGCGACGAACCGGCCATCATTGGCGTGCTGATCAATCTGCTGAGCAACGCCGCGCAGGCCCTGGCCAGTGCCGGGCGCGAGCAGCCCGGGATTTCGCTGCGCGCCGTGCATCGCGCCGGACGCCTGCATCTGGCCGTGCGTGACAACGGCTGCGGCATTGCGCCCGAGAACCTCGGCCGCGTGCTGGAGCCTTTCTTCACCACGCGCGATGTCGGCTCGGGTCTCGGGCTGGGCCTGAGCGTCAGCTACGGCATCATCCAGCGCCATGGCGGCTTGCTGTCGGTCGTCAGCGAGCTCGGTGCCTGGACCGAGTTTTCGTTCGATCTCACGGTGCCCCCAAACTTCAACCCGGGCAGTGCAGGCGATACCGGCAACCCAGGCATTACCAACGCAGGCCGCGCAGGCAGCGCAGGCAGTCCGGCCAGCTTTAACCCGGCGGTCCAGTGACCCGTGATGCCCTTTCGTCACAACCCTTGCCGCAACTCCTGCAGCAGGCCCGCAAGATTCTGTACGTCGATGACGAACAGCATGCCTGCAAGTGGTTCGCACGGACCTATGGCAACGAGTTCGACATCGTGACGGCGGGCAGCGCTGACGAAGCCCTGGCCTTGCTGCGTGAGCGCAGCCCGGAGTTCGCCGTGCTGATTACCGACTACCGCATGCCGACGCGCGATGGCCTGGCCTTGCTTCTCGATGCCCAGCAGGCCCACCGGCAGGTGGTGCGGCTGCTGGCCAGTGCCTACGCCGACAAGGACGTCGCGGTCGCCGCCATCAACCAGGGCCGGGTGATGCAGATTCTGGAGAAGCCGTTCGACGACCTGCAGATTCGGGCTGCGCTGCGTGAAGCCCTGGCCCAGTTCGAGCAGCGCGAGCAGGAGCAGGCGCTGCTTGAAAGCCGGGCTGCCGCCATGCGCGAGACGCTCGGCTTTCTGGCTCACGAACTGAACACCCCGCTGGCAACTGTGCTCGGCTACATGGACGCGCTCAAGAGCCGCTATCTGGCACCGGGCCCCGACGCGCTACCCGGCATCGCGAGCATGAGCGAAAGGCGTCCGGGCGACACACTCGGCATGATCGACGCAGCCGGCAGGCGCACGCTGTACGCGCTGTCGCTGGTCGCTACCTTCGTGCAGTCCGCGCGCGATGCCTATCCTTCCGTGAGGTCCGGCGCTGAGTCCGGCGCAGCGCGCAGCGCACTTCCCGCGAGCCAGCTGCTGCGCACGCTGATGAGCGAGTACCCGTTTGAAGACAGGGAGCGCGACTGGGTAAGCCTGGCCTTGCACGCCGACTTCGACCTGCCGGGCCAGCGCGACCTGCTGTATCTGGTTCTGTGTACGCTGACCAAAAACGCGCTGTCCGCCTTGCAGGGTACGGCGCAGCCGCGCCTGCGCATCACGCTCGAGCGCAGCGCCGATACGCCTGGCGCGTTCATCCGCTTCGCCGACAACGGGCCGGGCATCGCGCCGGAAATTCTGGCGCGGCTGACCCATGAGCCCGTCACCACCCGCGCGGCGCAGGGCGGTAGCGGCATGGGCCTGCTG
>JANOOO010000361.1:0-4349 GCA_031421375.1 Polaromonas sp. | reverse complement strand
GCAAACAAGCCCCCCAATGGAGCGACAGCCGCGCAGAGCGTTCTTTGCGGCAATTGGAGCGTGAGCTATTCCCGTGGATTGGTTCGCGGGCCATGACCGAGATTCACCCCATGGAAATGCTGGCAGCGCTGCACTGGGTGGAGGAACGCGGCGCACTTGAAACCGCAGACCGCGTGCAGCAAAGTTAGGCTTGGTAATGGGGCGGGCTAGAGGGAATCAATCGGGTGGCTGACTTGCTGGACTTTTAGGGGTAGCAAAGGCAAAACGGGGGCAAAACGGGGCAACAAAACAAACGCTTTTGAGCTGAAAGCCTCTATCTATGCGGGTTTCGAGCCATCAATCAAGTGACCCAGCGCGCAGGGTTGCTGTCCGGCTGTCAAGTGGTAAAAGAAACGAGTTTTCGTTCCAGCGCGAGCCCACGAACTGGCTCCCTTCCCGACTTCCTTGACCACATCCAGACGAGCTGTCGTCGGCACCGTCGGGTGAGAGAGAGGCGAAATCACTGCGGGTTTTACGCTTTCGTGCCAGCGAAGACCGTAACTCCTCGGATGCTCTGCGTATCGCGGCCTCGTGGGCGGAGCGGTCCGCCTTACCAAGGTCCAACGTACCCAAAAACCTCGATCGGACGGCTTCGAGACTGGGTAAATCGGCGGGGTCGAGGGCCAGATACGGGATGTTGCACTGGTCGAACAGGGTTCTTTTAACTCTCTGGCTGGTGGTGTTCCGCCGACTTCCCGCAGCAAGGTCGATGCAGCCTACAACCTGACCGCTGAGCGAGACCACGGTAAACGTGCAATAGACACAACTGAGCAATTCGTAGCAGTTCATTCGGTGATCAGGCGACGTTGACAGCAAAAAGCGGGTGACCGGTATTTTGATCATGATCGCGTGATCGAAGAAAGTCGTGAGTAGCCAGTGCCAGACTTTTCTTTCTTCGCTGTTGGCGATAACGCGCAAAGCGAGCGGCCAGCGCCTGGGAATCCGTCGGCGCGCATCGGCGGCCCGTTTTTGCACTCTGCGGTTATAGGCCGCGCCGAGCGGCAGGCCACCCAGTAAGCCACCCAAGGCCCACAATGGCCAATTTGCGATTGAGAAGAAATCCACGAGCCCTCCGGTGAGCTGAAATTTTAGCTTCGTGAAGGGAAGTAATCAGTGACAAAGTTCCGGTATTCAGTCAAAAGTTCAAGTTGCCGAAAATTGAATGGCGGTTGATCGAGCCAAAATCTTCGTGGGAGGTGGGGGCGCTCGGGGCTCAGAGCTGCCTACAACTGCGACACCCCAAGCCTGGCCAGCCGCTCCAAAAGTTTTTCCTTCAGTGGCCGACTTTCCCGTTCCGGCAGGGTCACCCGCCGGGAACGCTTCAAATCGTCTTCGAACACTTCAGTCTGCGCGGCGGCAAAAGCGTTGTCAAAGACGTTTAAATTGGCCTCGTCATTGAGTTGAAACGAGCGGTTGTCGAAGTTGGTGGAGCCAACCGAAACCAGCAACTGGTCGATGATCATGACCTTGCAGTAGTACATGGTGGGCTGGTATTCACAGAGCTTGGCACCGGCTTCCAGCAACGGCCCCCAGCCGCCTCGCGACGCGGCGCGGACCGTTTCGGAATCAATGATCTTGCCCGGCATGATGATGCTAGGGCGCACGCCACGCCTTAGCGCATCGGTCAACGCGCGCGTTGTCATATCGTCAGGGACGAAGTAAGCGCTCGACAGGTCAATGGTTTTTTCAGCCGCAGTGATCGACAGCAAATACATCAGTTGCATGCTCTCGCTGCCGCCCGAAGGTGAGCTCGAAAAAACCTGCGCATCTGATTTGCCCGCTTGCAATTACGCGGGAAAGTAGGCTTCGCCGTGCATGACCTGGCCAGTTTCCTTGAGCCAGTTGTCCATGAAAACGGCCTGCATCTGCGCCACGGCCGGGCCGTCGATGCGGTAGTGCGAGTCGCGCCATTCGTCGGCATTGCGGTCGTTGCCGGTTCGGCGCTGCGTATGGCCTGCAGCATCGCGGGGAAAATCTGCTCGCCGTTGATCAGCGCCTGAACCCGATTTCCGCCGACGATGCCGGGACCGAGCAGTGAGCCCATGGCGCGCTTGTATTGCGGATCGGGGCTTGCATACAAACGAGGCACCTGCTGATCGAGCTGCTTTTCGCCAGTCGTCAGGTTGACGGCAATGAACCCCAGTGCGGCGGTCACCAGCACGGTGATGGCTATGGTCCAGAAAATGCGGGTTTTTTTAATCATGGAGAAATGGGAGTTGAGTCAGCGTATCGGCGACGTCAGTCTGCGTCTGCAGGCAGTCAAGCCCGCTCCTGGTAGGCGCGCAAGCTGAACCGGCAAAGAGGCAGGGCGGCCCAGCAACGGCACAAACTGCGCAGCGACAATGCACCGATGGCAAGTGCGCGCTCCCCCCAGCTTCAAGACATTCTTTTCTCTCAAGGTTTCGGCACCCGGCGCGTGTGTGCCGGTCTGGTTCAGCAGGGGCTGGTCAAAGTCGGGTCACTGATATGCGTCGACCCGGCTATGGCGGTGGTCACCGAGGGCCTCCATTTCTCGGTGCAGGGCGTGCCCTGGGCTTATCACGAGAAGGCGTATCTGATGCTTAACAAGCCGGCAGGCACCGAATGCTCACAGAAGCCCAGCACCTACCCAAGCATCTACACCTTGCTGCCAGCGCCTATTCGCCAGCGCGGCGGTGGCGCGGCGGCTGGCGTTCAGGCGGTGGGTCGGCTTGATCAGGACACGACCGGCCTGCTGCTGCTGTCTGACGATGGGAAATTCATTCACCGCATGAGCTCGCCCAAACATCATGTTCCCAAGGTCTATCAGATCAGCGCGAAACACGCGGTGGACGGCGCACAAGTGGCCAAATTGCTGACGGGTGTGGTGCTCGACGACGACCCCAAGCCGGTGCGGGCTGCCGCCTGCGAACAAACTGGCGAGCACACGCTGAATTTGACGCTGACTGAAGGCAAATACCACCAGGTCAAACGCATGATCGCGGCTGTCGGCAACCGGGTTGAGGGGCTGCACCGGGCCCGGATTGGCGGGCTTGATTTGCCAGCGGATCTGGCACCTGGCCAGTGGCGCTGGCTGACGCCGCAGGATCTAAACCGGATTGCGGGATCTGACGCAGCCTGAAAATCCGGCACTGGCGGCGCGCTGCGGCGCTTGCAGCGACGGCAGGGGCGCTGTCCGCATTTTTTTAGACTAAAAGTAGTTGGTCTCCCTCTGGCGTTTCGTCGCCGCGACAAACTTGGCTTTTCTTCTGGTAACTCGAGTCGGCGTCGTCTGACAGACAGGCTCGCCCGTTAAACTGGGACGTGGTGTTCATGCCTGTCGCCGCATCGGTTGCAGGTCTCCAAAAAATCACATTTTTGAGGGGGTTTCGGGTGGTTTTATCGTTTCGTTTTTGGGCTGACGTCACATTAGCGTGCGCACTTGCAACTGGGGTTCAGTTTGCAGTGGCCCAAATGCAGTCCGCGCCCGCCCCGCCGCCGGTTTTTGTTCTCAATTCCCTCGACGACAGCGTCAGCGTGATCAACCCGCAAACCTGGCTCGAAACCAAGCGCATTAACACCGGCAAACAGCCCCATCACCTGTACCTGACGCCCGATGAAAAATCGCTGATCGTCGCCAATGCGCTGTCGGATTCGCTGACCTTTATTGACCCGCGCACTGCCGAAGTCCAGCGCACGATTCGCGGCATCGTCGATCCCTACCACCTGCGCTTTTCGCCCGACATGAAGTGGTTTGTCACCGCGGCAAACCGGCTCAACCATATCGACATTTACCGCTGGGACGGCAGCAACATCACGCTTGTCAAGCGCGTGCCGACTGGCCGCACGCCCAGCCATTTGTGGATCGACAGCAAGAGCACCACCGTTTACTCAACCATGCAAGACAGTGACGAGCTGATTGCCCTCGACCTGGCCAGCCAGAGCGTGAAGTGGCGCGTCAAAACCGGCTCGCTGCCGGCCGATGTGTTCGGCACGCCCAACGACAAATTGATGCTGGTCGCCCTGACCGGCGGCGACTCTGTGGAGGTGTACGACGTTGGCACGCCTGGCAAGGAGCCGGTGCGAGTCAAGGTCATCAAGACGGGGCTCGGTGCCCATGCCTTCCGCTCGTTCGGTGACCAGCGTCATGTGCTGGTCAGCAACCGCGTGGCCAACAGCATCAGCAAGATCGATCTGCAAACGCTGGAGGTGGTGGACCGCTTCGACGCGCCGGGCGGGCCCGACTGCATCGACGTGACGCTTGGCGGCAAGCAGATTCTTGTGACGTCGCGCTGGTCGCGCAAGCTCACGGTGATTGACGTGGCAACGCGCAAGGTGGTGCGTCAGGTCAA
>JANOOO010000360.1:0-3313 GCA_031421375.1 Polaromonas sp. | reverse complement strand
CCGACTAAAAAATCAAGGAGACCCCGTGACGAGTCAACCACCCGCGCCGCCGCCCGGCCCGCTGTTCAACTTTGCCGCCCACCTGCTGGGCCGCAATGTGGCGCGGCCTGAAAAGACGGCCTACATCGACGACCAGGGTGCCTTGAGTTTTGGCGAGCTGGACCAGCGCGTTCGCCGCATGGGCGCTGCGCTGCTGGCTGCTGGCCTGCGGCGTGAAGAGCGCGTGCTGCTGCTGATGCACGACTGCACCGATTGGCCCGTGAGTTTTTTGGGTGCGCTGTACGCCGGCATCGTGCCGGTTGCTGTCAACACGCTTTTGACTGCCGAAGACTACAACTACATGCTGGCGCACAGCAGGGCGCAGGCGGTCATCGTGTCTAACGCGTTGCTGCCCATTTTGCAAACGGCGATGGGGCTGGGCGGGCATGAAGTCAAAACCGTCGTCGTCTCGCGCCCTGGCTCGGCACTGCCAGACGCAAGCTTGGCTCTAGACGCCTTCATCGCCCAGCACGCGGCGCTGCCAGCTGCGGCAAGCACGCGCCCCGACGACCCCGGTTTCTGGCTTTATTCATCAGGCTCAACCGGCAAACCCAAGGGCACGCTGCACAGCCACGCCAACCCCTACTGGACGGCTGAACTCTACGGCACCGCGGTACTTGGTTTGACTGAGCGCGACGTCTGTTTTTCGGCGGCCAAGCTGTTTTTCGCCTACGGGCTAGGCAACGCGCTGACTTTTCCCATGAGCGTTGGGGCGACGACGATTTTGATGGCCGAGCGACCGACGCCCGACGCCGTCTTCAAGCGCTGGCGCGGCGAGGTCGGCGGGCTTAAGCCCACGGTGTTTTTCGGCGCGCCGACCGGGTTCGCCGGCATGCTGGCCTCGCCCGGTTTGCCAGTGAAAAAAGAGACCGCACTGCGCCTGGCCTCGTCGGCTGGTGAAGCCCTGCCTGGTGACATTGGCACACGCTTTACCGCGCACTTCAGCGTCGAGATCATTGACGGCATCGGCTCGACTGAAATGTTGCACATCTACTTGTCGAACCGCCCGGGCCAGGTGCGCTACGGCACCACCGGCTGGCCAGTGCCGGGCTATGCCATCGAGCTGCGCGGCGATGACGGCCTGCCGGTGGCAGATGGTGATGTCGGCGAGCTCTACATCGACGGCCCGAGCGCGGCGCTGATGTACTGGGGAAACCGCGAGAAGTCGCGCGAAACCTTTCAGGGCGCGTGGACCAAAAGCGGCGACAAGTATGTGCGGAATAGAGACGGCAGCTACACCTACTCGGGCCGCAGCGACGACATGCTCAAGGTCAGCGGCGTGTACGTGTCGCCATTCGAGGTCGAGGCTACGCTGGTGCAGCATCCGGCAGTGCTTGAGTGCGCGGTGATTGGCAGGCTGGACGAAGACGGCCTGACCAAGACCCAGGCTTTCGTGGTTTTGAAGACCGGCCAGCATGTCGATGAAGCCGGGTTGAAGGCTTTTGTCAAAGAGCGGCTGGCCCCTTACAAATACCCGCGCCATATCGAATTCATCGACGAGTTGCCCAAGACTGCGACCGGAAAAATCCAGCGCTTTCGGCTGCGTGAACGGGGCCAAGTTGGGGGAAGCAAGGCATGAGTGGTGCGCCCGCCAACAGCGTTGAATTCGCATCGATCAACTGGCGCGGCAAACAGGTAGAGATTGAGCATCAGTGGCTCAACCGAGACCAGACCGGCCTTGCGCTGTTGATTTTTTTGCATGAGGGCTTGGGCTCGGTGGCAATGTGGAAGGACTTTCCCCAGCAGCTTTGCAATGCCTTGCCCGCACGTGGACTGGTTTATTCGCGCCCCGGCTATGGCCGCTCGACGCCGCGTGCTTCTGCTGAGCATTGGCTGCCGGACTTTATGCACCGGCAGGCGCATGAGGTGTTGCCCGCCTTGCTCGCGGCTTTGAATGTCACCGACAAACCCTGGCTGTTCGGCCACAGTGATGGCGGCTCAATCGCGCTGCTGGCCGCATCGCACTGGCCCGACGCGTTCGCCGGCCTCGTCGTGCTCGCACCGCACTGGATGGTTGAGGAAGCCGGCCTGGCGAGCATTCGCGCAGCGCGCGGCGCTTACGCGCAGGGCGGCTTGCGCGAGCGGCTGGCACGCTATCACGACGACGTGGATTCGGCCTTCAAAGGCTGGAACGACAGCTGGCTGGACCCGGCTTTTGTGGCGTGGAACATTGAGGCCGAATTGCGCGCCATCACCTGCCCGGTGCTAGCGGTACAGGGCCTGGACGATGAATACGGCACGCTCGCGCAAATCCACGGCATTGCCGAGCGCCTGCCGCAGACCCGCCTGCTGGAACTGCCCGATTGCGGCCACTCGCCACACCGCGAGCAACCCGCAGCGCTGATTGCGGCTGTGAAAGAATTCATCGCCCTGCACACGCAAACACCCCACTGAGCCCTGCAACGCCGACATGGATTTCGCCAACTTCTCCATCCAGCTGCTCAACAGTGTGCAGTACGGTCTGCTGCTTTTCATGCTCGCGGCAGGGCTGACGTTGATCTTCGGCATCATGGGCGTCGTCAATCTGGCGCACGGCAGCTTCTACATGCTGGGCGCGTACCTGGCGTGGTGGCTTAGTGCGCAGTTCGGCAGCTTGACGCTGGCGATTCTGGGCGGCGCGGTGCTGGCTGTGCTGTTTGGGCTGGCGCTTGAATGGCTGCTGTTTCGCCACTTTTACGAGCGTGACCACCTCGACCAGGTGTTGCTGACATTCGGGCTGATCTATATTTTTGAAGAGCTGCGCTCCATCTTGTGGGGCGACGACGTGCATGGCGTGCCGATTCCCGATTTGCTCAGCGCGTCGATTCCGCTCACCGACAACCTGTCTTACCCGGTCTATCGGCTCTTCATGTCAGGCGTCTGCCTGGCGCTGGCGCTCGGCCTGTATCTCTTGATTTCAAAAACGCGGCTGGGCATGAAGATTCGTGCCGGGGCCTTCAACCGCGACATGGCCGGCGCGCTGGGCGTCAACATCAAGCTGATTCATTCGATGGTGTTCGCCCTCGGCGTCGGCCTGGCTTCAGTTGCCGGCATGATCGCCGCGCCGGTGGCCAGCGTCTATCCCAACATGGGCTCGCAGGTGCTGATCATGTGTTTCGTCGTGGTCGTGATCGGCGGCATCGGCTCGGTGCGCGGCGCGCTGATTGCGGCGCTGCTGGTCGGGCTGGTCGATACCTTCGGCAAGGTGCTGCTGCCGCAGGTGGCGGGCATGCTGGTGTACATGCTGATGGCGGCGGTGCTGTTGTGGAAGCCTGAAGGCTTGTTCAAGCAATGA
>JANOOO010000359.1:0-4219 GCA_031421375.1 Polaromonas sp. | reverse complement strand
TCGCCGGCATCGCGCAGCGCCAGAAAATTGACGCCCTTGACGACGCGGCCACCGGTCACGTCGAGGCAGGGAATGATGCGTTTGGCAAGCATGGCTTTTGACTCTTTACAGCGGTGAGTACGCTGACGCAGGCACAGGCGCAGGCCGTGGCAGCGCGCGGAACGATTGCCAGCCGCGCCAGGTATCCGTCGGCAGCAAAATCTGCGGCGTTTGAATGCGGGCCGCCTCGACGCACAGCATGTGCTTGAAGCCTTCGGGTGGCATGTCGGCGAGCGACGCGCATTTCACCGCGCCGGGGTTCCACACCACGACCTCGGGCAAGGTCGGCGACTGCTCGATCTGCATCCAGCCACCGAGGTGCTTGAGCATCAACGGCGTTCTGGGGTGAGCATAAACGCGGTCGATCTCACTGGCAAAGCGCAGCGAATCGGCGTTGTCGCGCAAGCGCAGATCGGGTTGGGTTTGATGCAGCACGGCGTCCCAGTAAGGCGCTGCTTTGAGGCCCTCAAGATCGGTGCGGCCAATGTCATCGACACGCAGGTAGGTATGCAGCGCGACGGCGAAGCGCCAGATCACGTCGCCGGTGTTGCGCACGGCGAACTTCACACACAGACGGTCGGGCTCGAGTTCAACCGTGCAGATGGCTGAAAAGGAATTCGGCCACAGTGCCAGCGTCTGGGCATTGCTGTCGAGCGAAAAGCTGGCGTGGGCGCGATCTGCCGTCTGCTCGACTTCGCGTAGCACCCAGGGCTGGGTTCGCGCAAAGCCATGCTTGGGCAAAGCCTGGGCCCCAAGTGCGCGCTCGTTGAACTGCGGAAAGCACAGCGGCACGCCACCGCGTATCGGGCTGACGCCATCAATGCTGGCCTGCGGGCTGAGGTAGAGGCGTTCACGACCATCGCTGGTGACCCAGGACAGGATATGGGCACCATGCTGCGCGATGCGGACCCGATCGCCTTGCAGCAAAAACAAGTCGATGCAGGGCTGGCCCTGGTACGCGCTCAGATGCCGCGCGCCCGCCAAGGGCTTCATGCCGATAGCTCGTCGGCCCGGGCTTGCGCGGCTTCAAAATCGAGGTCGCCGCTGTAGATGGAGCGGCCACAAATTACGCCCTCGACGCCTTCGCCCTCCACGCTGCACAGCGCCTCAATGTCGGCCATATTCGACAGCCCGCCCGAGGCGATCACCGGAATCGTCAGCGCCTGCGCGAGCTTGACGGTGGCGGCTATGTTGATGCCGCTGAGCATGCCGTCGCGGCCGATGTCGGTGTAGATGATGGATTCGACGCCGTAGTCCTGAAATTTTTTGCCGAGGTCAATGACTTCGTGGCCGGTCAGCTTGCTCCAGCCGTCGGTGGCGACTTTGCCGTCTTTGGCGTCGAGGCCGACGATGATGTGGCCGCCAAATGCGGTGCAGGCGTCTTGCAGGAAGCCCGGGTTTTTGACCGCCGCCGTGCCGATGATGACGTAGCGCAGGCCCGAGTCCAGGTAGCGCTCGATGGTGTCGATGTCGCGAATGCCGCCGCCAAGTTGTACGTCAATTTCGCTGCCGACCGCAGCGAGGATTTTGCGAATCGCGGCCTCGTTTTTCGGCTTGCCGGCAAACGCGCCGTCCAGATCAACCAGATGGAGCCGCCGCGCCCCCTTGGCAACCCAGCTTCGCGCCATCGCGGCCGGGTCTTCGCTGAAGATGGTGGATTGATTCATGTCGCCTTGTTTGAGGCGGACGCAGTGACCGTCTTTGAGGTCTATCGCGGGAATGAGCAGCATGTGACGTGGTGAAAAGAGAGGCGTCCGGTGGGCGGGGTTGGGGGGCGAAACAGCGAGAAAAGAGGGAAGGTCAGCGCGGAGCGAGCGGTGCAATGTGTCGGTGCAGCAGCGATGAGGATGATCGTGTCGGTCGGCGCTTCAGAAGTCGGGTGGAATCGAAATGGGTGCTTAAGGCTGCCAGGCCAGAAAATTGCGGTACAAGGCCAGGCCTTGATCGGCGCTTTTTTCGGGATGAAATTGCGTGGCGAAAAGATTATCGCGTGCAATCGCAGCCGTGAATCGGCCCCCGTAGTCGGCCTCGCCAGCGATGTGGCGCGCATCAGACGGCACGGCGTAGAAGCTGTGAACAAAATAAAAGTAAGCCGCGTCGGGGATACCAGCCCACAACGCGTGCGGCTGGTTGCCAGCCTGCCGATTCTGAAAAACCGGGTTCCATCCCATTTGCGGCACCTTGTAACGGCTGCCGTCGGGTTGGGTTTGCCCTGCCAGATTGAACTTGACGACTTCACCGGGGATCAGTCCAAGGCCGGGCGTGCCGCCCGCAGTCTGGCCTTCGTGGCTGTAATCGAGCAGCATCTGCATGCCGACGCAGACGCCAAACAGCGGCTTGTTGGCTGCGGCGTGCAGCACGGCAGCTTGCAGGCCCGACTCGCGCAGCGCGCGCATGCAATCAGGCATGGCCCCCTGCCCCGGCAGCACGACACGCTCTGCCGCCATCACGTCGGCGGCGCTTTGCGTGACCTGCACCTCGTAGCCGCTGGCCGCAGCGACATGCTGCACAGCCTGCGAAACCGAGCGCAGGTTGCCCGAGCCGTAATCGACGACGGCGACGCGTTTGATGAATGCCATGCGCTTGGGAGACCTGCTTGAATGTCGGGATAGTCGCTATTATTTCAGGAGCTGCTTGCGCCCGTGTTGATTGGGCTACAGGCCAAAAAACCTTAAATTAGTGGCTGAATCAGTGGACGACTACAGCGAACCCTTGGTCGAGGGAATCACGCCAATCGAACGCGGATCGATCTCAAGGGCCATGCGCAGTGCCCGGGCAAACGCCTTGAACACGGTTTCGGCCTGATGGTGGGCGTTGTCGCCGCGCAGGTTGTCGATGTGCAGCGTGACGAAGGCGTGGTTGGCAAAGCCTTGAAAAAATTCGTAGGCCAGCTGGCTGTCAAAGCCGCCGATCATGCCGCTCTTGAACGGCACATGCATCTCCAGCCCGGGCCGGCCCGAAAAATCAATAACCACGCGCGACAGCGCTTCGTCGAGCGGCACGTAGGCGTGGCCATAGCGGCGCAAGCCTTTTTTGTCGCCGACTGCCTGCGCCACCGCCTGGCCGTGCGTGATGCCGACATCTTCGACGGTGTGGTGGCCGTCGATGTGCAGGTCACCGATGGCCTGAATGTCGAGGTCGATCAGGCCGTGGCGGGCGATCTGGTCGAGCATGTGGTCGAAAAAACCGATGCCGGTGGACAGGCTGGCCTTGCCGGTGCCGTCGAGGTTGAGCTTGACGGTGATTTGCGTCTCGGCGGTGTGGCGCGAGACTTCGGCCAGGCGGGGAGCCAGCGTGATCGGGGAATGTGTGATCGGGGAAGGGGTGGTCATAAAGAGGGTTCGAGTGCCGCCAGAAACTGCGTATTTTCGTCAGCGGTGCCGACGGTCAGGCGCAGGCAGTTCGCCAGCAGTGGGTGCATTTTAGAAACGTTTTTGATCAGCACGCCGCGTGCCTTCAGGGCTGCGAAGGTCTTGTCGGCGTCAAGCACGCGCATCAGGATCATGTTGGCTTCGCTGCGCCAGACCTTGACGCCGGGCAGCGCCGCCAGCGCTTCGAGCAAGCGCTGGCGTTGAGCCCGCACATCGGCGGCCTGCGCGGCGAAGAGCTCGGGCTGCTCCAGTGCATAGAGCGCACATTCGCAGTTGAGCACGCTGACGTTGTAGGGCGGGCGCACCTTGTCGATCTCGGCGATCAGCGCGGCCGGCCCCATCAGGTAGCCGAGCCGCACGCCGGCCAGGCCAAACTTGCTGAGCGTGCGCATCAGCAGCACATGGCCGTGCCGCTCGATGCGGTCGATATAGCTCTGGCTTGAAAACGGCTGGTAAGCCTCGTCCATCACAACCAGACCGCCGACCCGTTTGACTGCCTCTATGACTTTTTCAATGACCGCGTCGTCCCACAAATTGGCGGTCGGGTTGTTCGGGTAGGCGAGATAAGTGATGGCCGGCTGGTGCTCGGCAATCGCTGCCAGCATCGCGGCTTCGTCGAGCTCGAAGTCGGCCGTCAGGGGCACACCGACAAATTGCAGCCCCTGCAATTGCGCGCTCATGGCGTACATCACAAAACCCGGCACCGGGGCCAGCACGGTGGCACCGGGCATGTCGCAGGCCAGCGTCAACAGCGAGATGAGTTCGTCCGAGCCATTGCCTAGCATCAGGCTGAAGCCAGCCGGCATGCG
>JANOOO010000358.1:0-1574 GCA_031421375.1 Polaromonas sp. | reverse complement strand
CGGGGTCCGCCGGCCAGACGGCGAGCACTGCGTCCCCGGCGAATCCGGACACGTCGCCGCCGTACTCGGCTACGACCGCTACCTGCAGGTTGGTCAGCCGGTCGAGCAGGCCGCCAAGTCTCTCGGCCCCTAAAGTTCCGTCAAGGGCCAGTCGTTCGGCCAGTGGGGTGAAGCCGCTCAGGTCGGCGAACAGGACGGCGGCATCGCACGATTCGCTCCATAGGGCGGCGGGCGGGGAGGGGTCCGACGCGAGGCGACGTAACACCCAATCGGGCACGAAAGAATCCAGCAAAAGCGGTTCACTCAACGCGTGGCCTCCCAATGAAGTAACAGCAAGGACTTTACTTTACTTTACTGTAGCGACCTCACCAGCCCGGTTGCCTGATCCAGCCTGCTGGCGATGTAAACGTTGAGGTTGCGCATCAAGGCAGTGAACAATTGGGGAGACGCTTTTTCGAGCTCGTCCAGGTTGCGTCTATCAAGTTCAAGCAGTGCAACCGGCTGCGGCTTGGATCGGCCGCAGGTAAGCGCTGAGCTGCTGCAACTGCCCCGCGCTCATGCCCAGCGTGAGGGCCGTCTGCCCAAATTTGTAATGGCGGGCTTCGTCTATACCTGGCCATTGCTCGTTTAGCAGTAGTAGCTCGGCGTGCTCGAGTGCGTGATCGAGGTCTGCAAACCACTGCGTGCGAGGGTCCGGGGACGCCAGGCCCATCGCCACTAAATTGCGGCTGCGGGCGCTGCCCGTCACCACGCCGGCCAGCAGCGCCTGCACGCCCCTCGCGGACAGGGCATTAGCGCCCGCCGCAATGATTTCACATGCCGTCGCATCAACGGTCGTCACCTGGGTCAGGTCGAGCACGCAAAAACGTGTACCCGGCGCGGTAGAGGCCAGCTCGTGTGCCAGCTGGTCGGCGGTGCCGAAAAACAGCGCTCCCTGCGGCCTGAACACGGCAACTTTAGAGCGGCTTTCACGCAGCCAGCTCGCCTGCTCGGGTGCCCACACCCGTCTCGATCCCAACTGAGCGCCGGCCTCGGAACCGAAGCGAGTCGCAACAGACAGTTCAATTGCGAGCAACACCATGACCAGAACAGTACCGATCGTCAAGGCGAGTTGCACGCTGCCCCAAAACATCCCGGTGGCGACGATGATCGCGATGCCGGGCGTCCACAGCGTGCCTCAATCACGGCTATGCGCGGACCATGCAGTCTTCACGAGGCGCGCGGTGGACTGTCGCTCCATCCCGATACCCGCCATCATCAACACAGCCGCCAGCACCGCGATCGGCACCCACGTCAGCCACTGGCCTGCCAGGAGCGTAAGGATGAACAGCAGGACGGCTGAGCCGGCCGCCACGCTGCGGGGGTTGCCCTTGCTGCGCGCTGCTGACGCGGACATCAGCGCTGTGGCGCTGGACATGGAGAGCGCCACCATCGCCGCCAACGGCTTTCGCTTTCGCGTGCCCTACGGCACGCTGCTGTGCGTCAGCGACAAGCCGCTGCACGGCGAGATCAAGCTGCCCGGCATGGCCAACACCTTTTACCGCGAGCGCGTCGATCAGCACCTGCGAATCGGC
>JANOOO010000357.1:0-1976 GCA_031421375.1 Polaromonas sp. | reverse complement strand
CGCTGCGTCAATGCGTGGCCCAACGCGCTGCACCGCTGCCTGAGGCCGAGCATGCCGCGTTGCTGGCGAAGTACCGCATCCAGAGCCATTACCTGACGCGGGGCTGCTTCTGGGCCGACGCGCCCTTGCTCAGCCGGGCTGAGGCCTGGGCCGGGCTTCCCATGGCCATCCTGCACGGTCGGCTCGACTGGGTGTGCCGCCCCGAGGCCGCGTGGGCTTTGCACCAGTGCATCGAAGGCAGCCGCTTGCAGTGGCAGGGCGCCTGTGGCCACAGCCCGTTCGAGCCCGCCATGGCCGCCTCCCTTGGCCAGGCGCTCGCGCAATTTGCCGATCACGGCCACTTCGGTGACTGGGGCCAATCATTTGACGCAGGCCGGGCACCATGAGCCTGCGTCTGCAGATCAACCTGCTGATTACCGCCCTGATGCTCGTTTTTGCGGGCGCGCTGGTCGCCCTGCAGATCGACAACACGCGGCGTGCTGTGCATGAAGAGGTCGTCGGGGCCAACGTCGTCGCCGTGCAGTTGCTGTCGCGCATGAACTGGCTTGATGGCACCAGTGGCCTTGACGGCATCAAGGCCTATCTCATTCGCGT
The DNA here is from genome assembly GCA_031421375.1 of Polaromonas sp. GTDB lineage: Bacteria > Pseudomonadota > Gammaproteobacteria > Burkholderiales > Burkholderiaceae_C > Polaromonas. The sequence continues at coordinate 1,382 of JANOOO010000357.1, read as the reverse complement.
TGGCCGGCTGCGTTCCAATGAAATTGCGCTGTACGACGCACAGGACCAAATGATTTATCGCTCACCGCCTTCGACCTACAAAGTCGGCATTGAAGCGCCTGCCTGGTATGCGCGCATGGTCGCTGCACCACTCGCGCTGCGAGAGGTCAAGTTGCCCGGTGGCCGCATCACCTTGCAGCCCGACGCATCGCGCGCGACGCTCGACGGCTGGGACGATCTGCGTCCCATGCTGTGGCTCATTCTGGCGGGTTTTGTGCTGGCCAATGCGCTGGTGTACGGGCTCATCCTGCGCGCCACGCGGCCGATGCGGCTCGTCGTGCAAGGCTTGCGTCAGATGGAGCAGGGCGCATACGACACGCGCCTGCCCGCACTGCCAGGCCGTGAAGGCCAGCAGATGGGTCATGCCTTCAATGCCATGGCGCAGGCGGTGCAGGACAGCGCTGCGGCACGCCAGCAGGCGCTGCAAGCGCGGCAGGCGCTGGCCCAAAACCGCGAGCTGACGCAGGTGATTCAGGCGCGCATCGAGCAAGAGCGCGGGGCTATCGCGCGCGAACTGCACGACGAGATTGGCCAGCAGGTCACGGCGATCAAAACGGTCGGCCTCGTGATTGCGCGCAAGGCCGCCGGGCACGATGCGGCGATCGAGAAGTCGGCACGGCTGGTGATGACTTGTGCCGACGAGATTTATGACGGTGTACACCGGTTGGTGTCCCAATTGCGGCCGCTCGCGCTGGACCACTTTGGCTTAGCCGATGCGCTGCAGGATTTATGTGACGATTGGCGCGAGCGCCTCCCCGATGCCGGTTTGTCGCTGTCGATCAACGGCGAGCTGGATGGGCTGGACGACGCCATGGCCACGGCGGTGTACCGCATCGTGCAGGAGGCGGTGACCAACGCGCTGCGTCATGCCGGTGCCAGCCGGATTGAGGTCAGGCTTCAGGCAAGCGGCAGTGCGCTGGAGCTGGACGTGACGGACAACGGCTCGGGCCGCATCGACGCATTTCATTCGCCCGGCCACTTTGGCGTACACGGCATGCGCGAACGCGCGCAGGCGCTGGGTGGTGAGATGGTGCTGGAGCAAATTGCAGGCGGCGGGGTGCGGGTGCGAGTCACGCTTGCGCTGCCCATCACAAGCGAACAACAAGGCGGTACAAATTGAAAATCATGCTGGTGGACGATCACGCCGTGGTGCGCACGGGCTTCAAGTTGCTGCTGCAAGCGGCAGGCGACATTGAAGTCACCGCCGAGGCCGACAGCGGAGAGGCTGCCTGCCAGCGGTATGAAAGCGTGGCTCCCGACGTGGTGGTCATGGACATCGCCATGGCCGGCATGGGCGGCATCGAGGCCATCAAGCGCCTGATCGCCAAAGACCCGCGCGCGCG
>JANOOO010000356.1:0-16404 GCA_031421375.1 Polaromonas sp. | reverse complement strand
CCTTCTGGGCCCACATGCGCGGCCGTGCCGTGGTGGCCGGCGACCGCTCGCAAGGCACGATCTGGATCATCGAAGACGTGACCGAAGTGCGCGAGCAGCGCGAGCGGCTGGCCTGGACATCGAGCCACGATTCGCTCACCGGCTTGGCCAACCGCGCGGCCTTCGAAGTGCTGCTCGAGCGCGCCACCGCGCGTGCGGCGGCTGAACCGTTCTGCGCCCTGTTCATCGATCTCGACCGCTTCAAGTTCGTCAACGACACTGGCGGCCACGCGGCCGGCGACGCGCTGCTGCGCGACGTGGCCAGCGAGCTGGCCGCGCAGGTGCGCAAGTCGGACACGGTGGCGCGGCTCGGCGGCGACGAGTTCGCGGTGCTGCTCAGCAACTGCCCCACCGCGCAGGCCGAAACCATTGCCGAAAAATTGCGCAGCGCGGTGGTCGCCTACCAGCTGGTGTGGGAAGGCCATGTGTTCGGCGTCGGCGCCAGCATCGGCCTGGTGCCGGTGGACGCGTCGTATGCCAGCGCGGCCGACGTGCTGCGCGCCGCCGATGCGGCTTGTTATGCCGCCAAGCGGCAGGGGCGCAACTGCGTCGCGGTGCACCGCACAGCGCCTGCGCCAGCACCCGCCGAGCCGGAGCAGTCGGCCGCGCTGCTGAACGCCGGGTCGGTCTGAGGGCGGCTCAGTCTCTCAGCCGAGCCGCGCCCGGTGCCGCGCCACCTGGGCGCGCACCTGCGCTGGCGCGGTTCCGCCGAGCACGTTGCGGGCGTTGAGCGAGCCGCGCAGCGTCAGCACCGCATACACGTCGTCGCCGATGCTGGCGTGGAACGATTGCAGCGTGGCCAGCGGCAGCGCGCTCAGGTCGACTCCCTGCGACAAGGCCAGCTTGACCGCATGTGCCACCACTTCGTGGGCATCGCGGAACGGCAGGCCTTTCTTGACCAGGTAGTCGGCCAGGTCGGTGGCGGTGGCATAACCCTTCAGCGCCGCGCGTTCCATCACCTCGGGCTTGACGCTGATGCCGGCCACCAGCTCGCAGAAGATGCGCAGCGTGTCCTGGAGCGTGTCGACGGTGTCGAACAGCGGCTCCTTGTCTTCCTGGTTGTCTTTGTTGTAGGCCAGCGGCTGGCCCTTCATCAGCGTGATCAAAGCCATCAGGTGGCCGACCACACGCCCGGTCTTGCCACGTGCGAGTTCGGGCACGTCGGGGTTTTTCTTCTGCGGCATGATCGATGAGCCGGTGCAAAAACGGTCAGCAAGATCGATGAAGCCGAAGCTCTGGCTCATCCACAGCACCAGCTCTTCGCTGAGGCGGCTGATGTGAATCATTGCGAGCGACGCGCTAGCAGTGAACTCAATGGCAAAGTCGCGGTCGCTCACAGCGTCGAGGCTGTTCTGGCAGACCTGCGGCGTGCCGTGTTCATCAACCATGCCCAGCGTGCGCGCCACGCGCTCGCGGTCTAGCGGGTAGCTGGTGCCGGCCAATGCAGCCGCGCCGAGCGGCAGGCGGTTGACGCGTTTGCGCACGTCGGCCAGCCGTTCTGCATCGCGCGCGAACATCTCAACGTAGGCCAGCATGTGGTGGCCAAAGCTCACCGGCTGTGCCACCTGCAAATGTGTGAAGCCGGGCAGGATGACTTCGACGTTTTTTTCGGCAATCTCGACCAGTGCTTTTTGCAGGTCTTGCAGCAGGGCCGCGATCAGATCAATCTCGCCGCGCAGCCACAGCCGCACGTCGGTGGCGACCTGGTCGTTGCGACTGCGGCCGGTGTGCAGGCGCTTGCCGGCGTCGCCAACGATTTGCGTCAGCCGCGCCTCGATGTTTAGGTGAACGTCTTCGAGGTCGAGCTTCCACTCGAACGCGCCGGATTCGATTTCGTTAGCGATTTGGGCCAGCCCTTTTTCGATGGCTGCGTGATCAACGGCCGCGATGATTTTTTGTGCTGCAAGCATGTCCGCATGCGCAAGCGATCCGGCAATGTCGGCTTGCCAAAGCCGCTTGTCGAAAAAAACGCTCGCGGTGTAGCGTTTAACCAGATCGCTCATCGGCTCGGAAAACAACGCCGACCAGGCCTGGGATTTTTTGTCGAATTGGTTCATGTCGGGGGTTCGGGGTTCAGGGTTCAGGACGGGCACCAGCCAGACGGTCGAACGGGCGGTAGGCAAGCTGCGAAAGGGGTGCAATACTTGGCAACCAGACTCAACAGGGCTCAACAAGGCGCCAGACAGCGCTGCACCGAGCCGCAAACCCTCCCGCCGATGCGCGCTGATTTTATCTGCCGGGGGCGCTGCCGAAATCAAGCGATTGCCATGACTACCCCGAAGCCCCCCTTTAACGCCGCCCCGCCAGTCCTCGCCTCGACGTTTGGCGAGAGCACGCTGTTGGGCAGTTTGTCACCTGCCGATTCGCTGCGCCCGGTTGCCCCACTGGCAGGCGGCATTTTCGATGCCTGTCATGTTGGCGTGGTGTTGCGCGCGGTGTTGTTTGTTGAAAGCGTGCTGGCCGTGATGGCCATGTTTGGCACCGACAACCCGCTCGACTGGCTGCTGCGCTTTTCATTGATGACGGGCGGCGTGCTGCCAGCCACGCTGGGCTGGCTGGTGGTGGCGTGCATGTTGAAGTTCCGCCTGAACCGGCTGCCGTATGCCTGGCAATGGGCTGCCGGCATGGGGTTGGGCGCCGTGGCGGGCGTGTACGGCTGCGCACTGCTGTTCACGATGGGCCTGCTTCAGCCCGCCCCGTGGCTGGCCAGTGCGGCCTCGGGCGCGCTGATGGCGGGCATGCTGCTGGCGGGCTTGTTCTGGCGCGCCAAGGCGCGCCTGCCCGCAGCCACGGCGGCCAGGCTGGCCGAGCTGCAGTCGCGTATCCGGCCGCATTTTTTGTTCAACACGCTCAACAGCGCCATCGCGCTGGTGCGCGCCGAGCCGGCCAAGGCCGAGGCCGTGCTCGAAGACTTGAGCGAGCTGTTTCGCCACGCGCTGGCCGACCCGGCCGAGTCTGTCACGCTGGAGCAAGAGATTGCGCTGGCCCGGCGCTATCTTGAGATTGAGCAGGTCCGCTTTGGCAGCCGCTTGCGCGTGCAATGGGCCGTGGACAGCCGCGCCGACGCGGCCCAGCTGCCGCCGCTGTTACTGCAGCCGCTGGTTGAAAACGCCGTGAAGCACGGTGTGGAGCCGAGCGTGCTGGGGGCCGACGTGAAAATATCGACCGAGCTGCGTGGCGGCAACGTGGTGATCAAAGTCACCAACACCACACCGGCCGGTGCCGGCCTGCCGGGCCACGGCCTTGCGCTGGCCAATGTGCGCGAACGCCTGCTGCTGCTGCACGATGTGCAGGCCAAATTCAAAACCGCCTTGCAGGGCGGCGTGTTTCAGGTCCGGCTGGAGATCCCGTTATGACGCTGCGTGTGTTGATTGTTGATGACGAATCGCTGGCGCGGTCGCGGCTGCGCACGCTGCTGGGCGACTGCCGCGAGCCCGATGCGGTGGTGGCGGGCGAAGCCGCCGACTCGGTGCAAACACTGCGGCTGCTGGCGCAGCAAACCTTCGATTTGATGCTGCTCGACATCCGCATGCCGGGCATGGACGGCATGACGCTGGCCCGCACGCTACGCGCACAGGGCCAGGTGCCCGCGCTGATTTTTGTCACGGCGCATGCCGAGCACGCGGTGCAAGCATTTGATCTGGAGGCGGTCGATTACCTGACCAAGCCGGTGCGGCTGGAGCGGCTGCAGCAGGCTTTGCAAAAAGTCGAGCGCGAGCTGAAAAGCCGCCTGCCCGCACAGCCCGCTGACGCGCCCAAAGACATGCTCGTCATTCAGGACCGGGCGCGCACCGAATGGGTGCCGCTGTCCGAGGTGATTTACTTCAAGGCCGAACTCAAATACCTCACGGTACGCACCGCAAGACGCAGCTTCATCATGGACGGCTCGCTCAACGAAGTTGAAGAGCGCCACGGCGCGCACTTCATGCGCATTCACCGCAACGCGCTGATCGCCCGGCGCTCGGTTCGCGCACTTGAAAAGCATTACGACGATGAAGAGGGCGAAACCTGGACGGTACGGCTGATTGGCATCGACGAGGCACTGGCTGTGTCGCGCAGGCAAATTGCGACGGTGCGCGAGGCCATGCTGAAGTCTGGCCAGAGCTGACGAACAGGCGTTCTCCGTCAGCGTGTCGCCGGGCGGCGGCGGTCCCGCCGTCGTATCGGTCCTACAGCTTTTTGGAAACAGCGGTGCGCTAATCGTGACGTAAGCGGTTGCTGCATCCAGGCCCGTCACGCCGTGGCGGCGTGCCAGCCGTGGGGATTTCAATGTCTTCACCACCGATCACGAGCTTCCCTGAGTCGCCTGTCCCCCTCGCTGAGGGGCTGTCAGAAGTCAAGTCGATGGTTCCTGCAGCCCAAGCCACCGAGCCAGCCAAAGCCGACCTTGATCAGAACGCGGCCCAACCCCTTGAGCCGGCCCGCTTGCTGCTGCACATGCCGGTGGACATTCGCAGCATGTCGCTGATGGTGTTGTCCATCCTGGCCAGCCTGTTCGTACTGCATTGGGCTAAAGCCGTGCTGATTCCGGTCATGCTCGGCGTGCTTTTCAGTTATGCGCTGTCACCCATCGTCAACTGGTTTGAAAGCAAACGCGTGCCACGCTGGGCCAGCGCTGCCGTGTTGCTGCTCGCGATATTAACCAGCGTCGGCTCGACTGCCTGGTCGCTGAGCGACAACGCGGTTGAGCTGGTGCAAACACTGCCCGACGCCGCGAAAAAGATAGCAACTGCGTTGAAGCAAAAATCCGGCACCGCGCCCAGCCCGCTGGACACCGTGCAAAAAGCCGCCGCGCAGATCGAGCAGGCCGCGCGCGGCGACGTGGCTGCGCCCACGCGCGGGGTCACGCGGGTCATCGTCGAGCCAAAAAATTTCGACATCAAGGACTATTTATGGACCGGCAGCATCGGCCTGGCGGCGCTGGTCGGGCAGGCCATCGTGGTGGTTTTTCTGACCTACTTTTTAATGCTCTCGGGTGACACCTTCCGGCGCAAGATGGTCAAGCTCGCGGGTCCGGACCTCAGCAGCAAAAAAATCACGCTCCAGGCGCTGCATGAAGTGACCGATCAGATTCAGCGCTATCTGCAGGTGCAGGTGCTCACCAGTGCCGTAGTGGGCGTGCTCACATGGGCTGCCCTGGCGACGATTGGCCTGGAGAACGCGCTGGTCTGGGGCATCGTGGCGGGCGTGCTTAACTTTGTTCCCTACGTCGGCACCGTCATCACAGCCGGGCTTTCGGCCATGGTTGGGTTTTTGCAGTTCGGCACGCTGAACATGGCAATCGCAATTGGCGGTGTCTCGCTACTGATTCACGCGCTGACCGGCAATCTGCTCACGCCGTGGCTCACCAGCAAAACCAGCCGTTTGAGCCCCGTCGCGGTGTTTGTCGGCATGCTGGCCTGGGGCTGGCTGTGGGGGGTGTGGGGCCTGCTGCTGGGCATTCCAATTTTGATGATGGTGAAGGCCGTGTGCGACCGGGTTGAAGACCTCAAGCCAATTGGTGAATTTTTAGGGTCCTAGATGAGCCCCCACGGTGGATATGGCCCCCACGGTCGCTCACTGCGTGTAGCTCCCTGCCCCCCGAGGGGGCCGCTGCGCCTGCGGTCTGGCGGAGCCAGTCCCGCGGCCCCTGCTGGAATGGGGAGGCACTTTCTTGCTCCCTCTCCCTCCGGGAGAGGGCTGGGGTGAGGGCTCTGCGCTTGCGCTCCCTGCCCCCCGAGGGGGCTGCTGCGCCTGCGGCCCGGCAAAGCCGGTTCCGCGGCCCCTGCTGGAATGGGGAGGCACTTTCTTACTCCCTCTCCCTCCGGGAGAGGGCTGGGGTGAGGGCTCCCCGTCTTCCAGGGTTCGCGCTTGAGATTCCCACCCTCACCCTATCCCTCTCCCGCCAGCGGGAGAGGGAACATAGCAGCCCACAGATGCTCACTGCGAGTAATTCTTTGCCCCCCTGCTGGTTTAGAACTTTTTCGGTTGCGACCATGGCGTCAACGCGCTGGATAAACGAAAAGAAAGACGTAATTCCATGATGGAGCTTCTGACTGACCCGCAATCGTGGATTGCGTTTTTCACCCTCACCGCGCTGGAGCTGGTGCTGGGCATTGACAACATCGTGTTCATCTCGATCCTGGTGGACAAGCTGCCGCGAGAAAAGCAGGAAAGGGCGCGGCGCATCGGCCTTTTCATGGCGATGTTCATGCGCATCGGGCTGCTGCTGGTGCTGGCCTGGCTGGTCGGCCTGACGGCCCCGCTGTTCACCGTGCTCAATCAGGAAATCGCGGGTCGCGATTTGATTTTGATTTCAGGCGGGCTGTTTTTGATCTGGAAAAGCACGGGCGAAATTCACCAGTCGATGGAAGGCGACGAAGGCCACGCATCAAGCGCCGTGAAGGCCACGATGACGGCCGTTATTTTGCAGATCATGATTGTCGATATGGTGTTTTCGCTCGACTCCATCATCACCGCCGTCGGCATGGTCGATGACGTGGCCGTGATGATCGCCGCCGTGATTGCTTCGGTCGGGCTGATGATGCTGTTCGCTGGTTCAATTGGCCGCTTCGTGTCAGACCACCCGACCATCAAGATGCTGGCGCTGTCGTTTCTGGTGGTGATCGGCGTGGTGCTGATCGCCGAGGGCTTCGACAACCATGTTCCCAAAGGCTATATTTATTTTGCGATGGCGTTTTCGGTCATCGTCGAAATGCTGAACATCCGCATGCGCAAGAAGACTGCAAGGCCTGCGCATTTGAACGCGCCCCATGCGCGGTCGGGTAAGGCTGACAAGTGATCCTGATTCACGTAAGTGCTCCGTCGTGAGTGCCTGGCTTATATCCAACCCGACCTCAAATGCATCGAAGTGACTCTGTCCCTTTTCGAGCAGGTGCGTTATTTGACGGATTCGCATTTTACCCAATACCGACGGGCGCAAGCAGCTCCTAATTTAATAGCGACTCGTGTACATCCGAATCAGGCGATGCGCTTTCCGAAGGGGCTCTTGCGGCGGCTGCACCCTGCACCAGCAGCGTCGCCTGCTCGGGCAACTCGCCCAGCGCAATCCACTGGCTCTCAGCGACCACGACGGCGTAGTCCCAGGCAACGGGCACCGGCTCGCTGGCGCGCTGCCAGCGCAGCCGAATCACGTGCCCCTGCAGCTTCAGGCTTAGCTCGACAAACGGCCAGTGCGCGGGCAAACACGGCGTAAGGCGGATGCGACCGGGCTCGACGCTCAGGCCGATCAGCGTTTCAATCGCGGCGCGGTGCAGCCAGGCGGCCGAGCCGGTGTACCAGCTCCAGCCGCCGCGTCCGACGTAGGGCGGTGAGCCGTAGATGTCGCCGGCCATCACATAGGGTTCAAGCTCATACACCGGGCCGCGCGTCGGGTGCTCGCTGCGGTGCGCGGGGCTCAGGGCTTTGAAGCTCTCCCATGCGGCTTCGGCGTCGCCGGTTTTGGCCTGCGCCATCAGCGCCCAGACGGCGGCGTGCGAATACTGGCCGCCGTTCTCGCGCACGCCGGGCGGGTAGGCCTGGATGTAGCCGGGGTTGTTGGCTGAATGCTGGAAGGGCGGGTGCAGCAGGTGCAGCAGACCGGCCTGGTGGTCAATCAATTCGCGGTTCATCGAGGCGATCGCGGGCTGGGTGAAGCGGTCGCTCGACGCACCTGACAACACAGCCCAGGCTTGTGCAATCAGGTCGATGCGGCATTCGCCTTCTGATGCAGCCCCGAGCGGCGCGCCGTTGTCGAAAAACGCACGCCGGAACCATGCGCCGTCCCAGCCGTGGCTGTGCAGCGCGTCGATCCAGCCTTTGCGGCTTTTGCGCCAGTTTGCGGCGCGGGCCAGCTCGCCGCGCGCCTCGGCAATGGGCGCAAAGCCGCTGACCACGCTGCACAAAAACCAGGCCAGCCAGACCGATTCGCCGCGCCCTTCGTGGCCGACGCGGTTCATGCCGTCGTTCCAGTCGCCGGTGCCCATCAGCGGCAAGCCGTGCGTGCCGACGCGCAGGCTGCGGTCGATGGCGCGGGCGCAATGCTCAAACACGCTCGCGCTTTGCTCGCTGGTCTGCGGCGTGTAGTAGGCGTCTTCGGCCCCCTCGGGAATCGCCGCGCCATCGAGGAAGGGCACGATCTCGCCGAGCAGGCTGTGATCACCGGTGGTTTGCACAAAATGCGCGCAGGCGTAAGGCAGCCAGAGCAGGTCGTCGGAAAAGTGCGTGCGCACGCCTTCGCCGCCGGGCGCATGCCACCAGTGCTGCACATCGCCCTCGGGGAACTGGCGTGAGGCGTTGACCAGAATCTGCTGGCGCAACCGCTCGGGCTCGATGACGGCGAAGGCCATCGCGTCCTGCAACTGATCACGAAAGCCGAAGGCTCCGCCGGCCTGATAGAAGCCGGCCTTGGACCATAGCCGGGAAGTCAGCGTCTGGTAGAGCAACCAGCGGTTGACGAGCGCGTCGAACAGCGGGTCGGGCGTGTGGACCTGCACTTTGCCGAGCAAGCCGGCCCAAAACTGCTGCACGCGCTCGAACGCCTGCACCGGGTCGGCGGCCAGCCAGCGGGCAGCCAGCGCGAGCGCGCGGTCGCTGCTCTCGGCATGGCCGAGCACAAAAGCGAACTCGACGGATTGCCCGCCCTGAATCACCAGCTCACTGGCGACCGCAGCGCAGGGATCGACGCCGCCGTGGGCCCGCTGGCGCAGCACGTCGGGCACCATCAGCCGGCCTTCGGAACTGAAAAATTCGCTGCGGTCGCAAGTCCAGGCCAGCGGGCCTTTGAGACCATTAATCAGCACAAAGCCAGTGCTGCCGCCAAAGCCCGCGCGCCTCTCGCGCTGCTGCGCGAACACGGCACTGGCCCCGGCCTGCTTCCAGGTCTGGATGGTGCGGCGTTCGTGGCGCGCCGCGCCGAGTTGCCATTCGATCAATGCCAGCGCGCGCAGCCGCCGCTTGCCGCTGCCCGAATGGGTGATGGACACGCGAACGAGCTTGACGGGATCGGCCGCGTCAGCAAAAAAAGTCGTGGCGATGGCGAGGTCGCCATGCTGGCAGACGAATCGGCTGTAACCTTGTCCGTGGCTCACGCAGTGCGTTGCGGGTATGGCCTGCCGCGTGCCGGGCGTGAGCGCCAGAAACTTGCGTGTATCGAGGTCTTGCAGCAGGTAGTGCTCGGGGCTGGGGTCGCCCACCGGGTCATTCGACCAGCTTGTGACCTGATGCAGTCGGCTGTTGGTAGCCCAGGTGTAGCCGCTGCCTGACTCGGACACTTGAAAGCCGAACCCGGCATTGGCGATGACGTTGACCCATGGGCGGGGCGGCGTGTGCTGGGCATCGACATCGAAGGTGAACTCGCCCGTTGCGGAATCGAAGCGGCCCTTGGGCGTGATTTCGGGCAGGGCACTTTGACGATGCATCGGCCAGCGCACGGGTGAGCCCGCTGGTCCAGCGCCTGGCGCCGCAGCCATCGCAGGCAACTCCTGCATCGCGGCGAGCTGCTGCTCCAGCGGCCGGCCGTCGGCAACAAACACGACGCGCGCCAGGCCAGCAAGGGTGGCCTTTTCCGATGCCGAAACTTCATGGTCACGCAGCAAATGAAAGCCCGCAGCCTGGCCATGGGGAAAGCTGTTTTCGACCTGTTGCAGCGTCCGGTCTCGCAGGCCAAGAATCTCGTTTTGCAGCGGCGTCAGGTAAGAGCTGACTTCACTGTTGAGCACCACCAGATCAACCGCCAAACCGCCGAAGTCCCATAGCGGCTGGGCCCGCAGCAAGGCATTGACCAGGCCCAGGCCACTGCTTGAATGAATGCGCACCAGCACGATGGGCCGGTCACCCGACAGGCCGAAACGCCAGAGCTGGCGCTGGTCGATCAAGGCCCGATCAATGTGCGGGCGCACCGTGCTGTACATCAACGCGGTGGTGAGGTCTTGCAGCGCGGCGTTCTCCGGTGGCGCGACCTGCAGGTCACGCAGCCGCACCTGCGCCAGCGTGGCGGCCATGCGGGTGGCTCGTTCTACGTTCATGGGCTGCAGATATTTGTCGATGCGCGGCAGCAGGTCGTCCAGGCTTTCTGCGGCTGCGGTAGCAAAGGTCATCCGGGCCATGCCGCCGGCCGCCAGGCGCACGCGCACGCGCAGGCCAGCCACCGGGTCCAGGCCATTGACGGGTGCGCCGCCCTCGCTGCGCAAATGTGGCCGCAGTGCCGGGTCGGCAGCGCTGCGGTTGCGCCCCAGCAGCAGCTTGCGGTCAGCGAGGTAATCAACCTCACGCACATTGCCTTCAATGTCGGCCAGAAAGTGCGCCACCGAAAGCATGGGGTCGCCAGCCAGTCGGGGCTTGCGCGTGAGCAGCAGGGCGCGCCACTCGGGGTGCCATTGCGTGTCGATAAACAGGTTGGAGAAGGCCGGGTGTACCTCGTCGGCGCGCGGGTCGGCCAGCACCGCCTCGAAAGCCGAGAACACGTCAAGCGTGACTTCTTCATCAAGCCGGTTGTGCAGCGTCAGCGTGCGCAGCTCGATGTCGTCTTCGGGGCTGACGAGCACGGTGGTGGTGGCGTGCAGGGCGTCCGAGCTGGCGTTGAACTGCACCTGGTCGGCCCGAAAGGTGGCGCTGTAGGCCCAGCGCGGGTGCGGTGCCGGGTGGAACGTGGCCGATGACGCGGCTTCGCCCTTCGGTCGCAAATAGATGAACGAGCCATATTCGTCGCGCAGCAGGTCGTCGCGCCAGCGCGTGATGTGCGCGGTGCGCCCGCTTGAGCGCCAGCGGCTGACGCCCGCGCCGTTGGCGCGCAGGGCCACGCTGTAGCGGCCGTTTGAAAGCAGCTGCGTCGGCTGCCAGCCGGGGGCGGCGGGGTCGATCTCACGCGAGTGGTAGGTCCGCTCGCGCCGTGATTCTTCCAGCTCAGGGAGGGTTCGCGGATCGGCGCTTTCGACGATCTGACGCGGCGCTTTTTCGTGCAGCAGCGACTCATAAGCCTGCACCAGCGGCGCATGCGCGAACCAGCGTCGCGGCGCGTCGTCGCACAGCAGGTTGCACAGCGCCACCACCGACATGCCCTGGTGGTGCGCCATAAAGTTTTTCACGATGTTGAAGGGCTGGGCATCGCTCTGGCGCGAGACGGTGAAATCGACCGCATCAAAAAAACCGCAGTCGCCGCGCCCGCCGAGCTTTTCAAGCGCCTGCAAATTGGCGACGGCCTGGCGCGGCGTGAAGAGGCAGGCCAGCACTGTTGCGTACGGGGCGACAACCCGGTCAGTGACGGGGGTGCGGCGCAGCGCCAGCCGCGGCACGCCGAAGGGCGAATACTGAAAAGCGAGTGAATGGTCTTGCGCAAAATACGCCGACTCCGACACGCCCCACGGCAACTTTTGCTGACGGCCAAAAGCCTGCTGCTCACGCACCGCCGCCAGCCCCGAGATGTGCAGCAAGCCCTGCTCGGGCTCGCGCATGACCAGTGAGGGCATCAAGTATTCAAACATCGAGCCCGACCAGGATTTTAGGCCGGGCGTGATGCCGACCGACAAAAAAGCGCGGCCCAGTGCCTGCCAGTGGCGGCGCGGCACATCGCCCTTGGCGATGGCCAGAAAACTCGTCAGGCGCGACTCGGACGCCAGCAGGTCGTAGTAGCTGTCGTCGAGCGCCTGCTCGTACACCCGCAGGCCGATGTGAAACAGATGGCGCTTGTGACTGTAAAGGCCCGAAAAATCGATTGCCAGGCACAGGCGCTCGCAGCGCTCGGCCAGGCGCAGCAGGCTGCTGACCTCGGCTGGCGTTTGGGGGTGAATGGCCAGCTCTTTGGCGCCTTCGCTTACGGCGAGCAAGTGGCCTGCCAGGTTGCCGCTATCGACTGTTGAAACATAGGCCGGCAGCAAAACTTCCAGCGTACGCGTTTCATACCAGTTGTAGAGATGGCCGTTGTGTTTGGCCATACGCTCAACGGTGCCCAGCGTTGCTTCAAGGCGCGCGATGACTTCGGCCACGGTAATGAGGCCGAAAGTGCGGGCGCACAGGGTGGTCAGCAAATACAAGCCGATGTTGGTCGGCGAAGTGCGGTGCGCCACCGTGGGTTCGGCATCGACTTGCAGGTTGTCAGGCGGCAAATGGTTGTCTTCGGGGCCGACGCAACGCTCGAACAATTGCCAGGTTTGCAGGGCCAGTGCGCGCAAGTAATCCTGCTGCTCGGCGTTGAGCCTGCCAGCCGCTGGGATGTGTGCCGGTCGGCTGGCCCACCAGGCCCAAAGCGGGGCGGCTGCCCACAACGCAAACAGCGCCGCACCCCCCGGTGTCGGGCTGTAGTAAACGGCTGCAACCGCCAGCGCCAGGCACAGCGCGCTTGACAGCAGATGTTTGCGGACGAAGGCCAACAGCGCGTATTCGGCCTGCGCCTGGGCCTGCGCCGCTGTGGTCCATTCGAGCAACTTTTTGCGGCTGACGAGCATGCGCCAGAGCGCCCGGCCCAGCGCGTCAGCCAGCAAGCCAGCGTGAATGACCAGCTGGCTGAGCTGCCACAAACTGGCCGTGATGCTGCGCAGTGCATCACCGAGGCCGACATGAAAGAAGTGCAGCAGCGAGATGCCGCGCCGCGTCGGCACCAGTCCGGCCAGCGCACCGAGCAGCGGGCCGGTTAAAAACGCCAGCGTGGTCAAAGTGAGCGCCAGCCACAGGGGCAATGCACCGGTAAAAACCACCCACGTCAGCAGCAACGCGCACACCGGCGGCAGCAGCGAGCGGCGCAGGTTGTCAGCCATGCGCCACAGGCCCAGCGCGTCGATGCCGTAACGGCGGGCGCGCAGCATCATCGGCAGCAATTGCCAGTCGCCGCGCGTCCAGCGGTGCAGGCGCGAGGCCGCCACGCCAGCATGGTGCGGATGGTCTTCAATCAGTACCACGTCGCCCACATAACCGCAGCGTGCAATCGCGCCTTCAAGCAGGTCGTGGCTCAGGATGGCGCCCTCGGGCAGTCGCTGGTCCAGCGCGGCATGCACCGCCGTGACGTGCAGCAGCCCCTTGCCGGTGAAAGTGCCCAGCCCGAACAGGTCCTGGTACAGGTCGGCACTGGCATGGCTGTAAGGGTCGAGCCCGCCTTCACCGGAGAACATGGCGTGATACGGCGAGCGCTCATGCGGGGCGGTGATCGGCGGCACAACGCGGGGTTGCAGGATGCCGTAGCCCGCAGTCACGCGGCCGGCCTTCACGTCGAAATAAGGTGCGTTGAGCGGGTGCGCGGCAATAGCTACCAGTTCCTGCAGTGACCCGACCGGCAAGGTGGTGTCGCTGTCGAGCGTGACGATGTAGCGCGTGTCGGCAGCGATGCGCGAGGCGTCGCCGAGGTCGAGGAACTCGGCCCGGGTACCTTCGGCCAGGGCGGCCACCAACTGCTCGAGCTTGCCGCGCTTGCGCTCCCAGCCGATCCAGCGCTGTTCAGTCTCGCTGAAGCGGCGCGCGCGGTGCAGGACGATGAAGCGCGGCGCCACCTCGTCGCCCGGGTGCGCGGCGTTGAGTGCATGGATCTGCGCCACCGCGTCGGCCAGCACGCCGTCGTCCGATGCGGTCCGTGCGCTGTCGGCATCGGCCCAGTCGGTCAGCAGCGCGTACTGGGCCTGCCGTTCGGGGTTGGCCAGGTGATGCAGTTGCAGGCGATGGGCCAGCTCGCGGGTCGAGGCAGCGCCAGTCAGCATCGCCGGGATGACCACCATCACGCGGTGCTCGGGCGGGATGCCATTGACCAAGGCCAGGCGCGGCAGCGCTTGCGGCCGCACCGATTCGCTGCTCAGGCGGTTGATCACTGCGACCAGCGCTTCGGACGCCGGGAACAGCATCAAGACCGCGCCGAGCCAGGGCAGCAGGCCCACGCCGCCGAACCCGGCCGTCGAGCGCGCCAACATCCACGCCACCAGGCCCAGCGTGCCGAGCAACAGGGCGAAGAGGTAGGCCGGCAGGGCCAGCCGGCGTGCCAAGGGGCGCCAGTCCAACGCCGTGCGATCGTCCAGGCCGATCGCACGCAGCAGGGCGGGCCGGCCCTGGCCTTGCAACCAGTGGCTGGCCACCGCGCTGGCGCCGACAGCGCTGCCTGCAGTTTCGGCCGCCTGCATCAGCTCGAGCAGGTGCTGCGCCACCGCCACTTCGCCGCGGCCGCTGCGCCGGGCCAGGCGCTCGATGCCGTGCAAGGTCTGGTCGCGCGTCAGCGCGTGCTCGGCCTCGAACAGCGGCGAGGTCAGCATCAGGCGCATCAAAGCACTGGTGCGGGCAACGATGTCGGGCCAGTCGGCGTCGCCGATGGCGCGCAATGAGGTCACGGCATTGCTCACGCTCAGGTTGTCGGCGGCCTGGTCGGCGATCTGCTGCGTTTGCGTCGCGGCCGGATCGGGCAGGACCCGGTGCAGCCACTCATGCAGCGCGGCGCGGTCGCCACTGTCGCCGGCCGTGCGGCCATCTTGAAGGCGTTGCGCCAGTTGCGCCAGGAAGACCCGGCCAACGCCGCGCCGCTCGCGCAGCGTGCGCAGCTCTTCGAGTGCAGCCATGGTGCAGGTGTCGAGGCGGTCGCAGCACAGGTTGGCGACTTCGCGGGCGGCCTTGTTGGTTGCCACGCGTTCGGCCAGGCGGCGCAGATTCTCGATCAGGACCACGCGCAAGGTGGTGGGCAGGGCCCACATCTCGGCCAGGTTGAGCTCGCGCGCCTCTTGGTAGGCGATGAGGAATTGCACCAGCAAGGCTTCGTCGAAGGCGCCATCGGTGTGGGCCACGAAGGCCCAGGCCACGCCATAGATGCGCGGCAGACCGGCCAGCGGCTCGTCCTGCAGCAGCGGCAGCTTGCGGAAGTAGCTGCGCGGCAGGCCCTCGTGGATCTCCTTGAGCTGGGCCTCGATCAGGTGAAAGTTGTCGAGCAGCCACTCGGCTGCCGGGCTGATGTCGTAGCCGGTGCTGGCCTGCACGCCGATGTAGCGGTGGGCCTCGCGCAGCGTGCGGATGTTGCTGCGCAGGCGCGGAAAGAAGGTCGCGGCATGCGGCCGCGCCAGCGCGGCGCGGTGGGTTTCACCCAGGCTGCGGCCGTGTTGCGCAAAGCGCTGCAGGCCGAAGATCTCCGAGCGGATCGGCGGCGCGACCGGGCCGCGCGCGCCGTCCAACATCTCGCGCAGCGACTGCGGCGACGCCGGCACCAGGCGCAGCAAGCCGGATGCCGCCATGCCCTACAACGCCAGTGACGCGATACCGATCAGCAGGGCCGCCGCCACCCACGTCGTCACCGGGCGTGCCGACAAGAAGCTGTTCAAGGTTTCGGCCACGCACTGGAAGGTGAAGAGCCGGCCGTGAGCGCCTTTGCAATGGTCAAGGTGCTCTCCCAATGCCGACAGTTCCATCGGCGAGGTGTCCGCCGCGTTGCTGAACGAAGAGGTGCTCCAGTTCGGAGCGTCGATGACGGGGGTAGCGATGAGAGGCTCCCTCCGCACGGCGGCGTCGCCGTACGGAAAAGTGAAAGGGTCGGGACGGTCGGTGCGCACTGTGTCCTGAAGCAAGGAAGCAGCAGCGCGATCAAACGATGGTAGGAACCCTCGCTCGCGCTGTCTGTCGGACAGCGCACTGTCGTTTGTAGGACTCGTCCTATAGCTGTGTATAGAATGGCAACGGTGGCCCAGGTGTGCGGCAGCGAACTGACGCCGACGATCGACGCGTCCTACGGTGTCTTCAGCCGCGTCGGCTGTAGCGGCCTTGGAGAGCCCTATGAATCGGACCGTTCTGCAACGCCTCGCGCGCAACGCGATCCACGCTTCGTCGCTTCCGCTGTGGGGCGATTCACGGACCGACGCCGACGGCGTGCCGGTGGACGTGAGAAGCCTCCAGCGGCGCCTGCTGTCGGCGCAGGATCGCGCCCGGCCCGGTTTCATGCGCTTGCGCGCCGTGCGCAAGGGCGCCGATGTGCTCGACTTCGAGTGGGACTACGCCAGCGCCGAGGCCGCGCGGATGCTGTGTGGCGATGCCATCGACCTGCGCGGCCAGCGCTTGGTCGAGTTCATGCACGGTCTCGCCGGCCGGGGCGCGGTGTTCAACCAGTACCGGCGCGTGGTCGAGTTCGGCGCCGCCAAGCCTGTGCGGCAGATGTGCCAAGTGCAGAATTCGCTGGACGTGTTGCGCCACGCCGCCGTGCGCTTGGGCGACGGCGTCGCGGTCACTCTGAGCAACCTCAACGCGGTCCGCCGCGAGCAGGCCCTGCGGGCTGAGATCGCAGCGCGGGCGGGCATCGACTCGTCGCACGCCCACGCATAACGCCAACCTGCGCCGATGCCGTGCGGTACCGGCCACGACTCGCGTCGCGGCCCGGCTCACGCTGGCAACTCAGCGCGTCAGTTGTCAGCCGTGTTGGCGAGTTGCCCGCGAATGGCGCCGCTC
>JANOOO010000355.1:0-5962 GCA_031421375.1 Polaromonas sp. | reverse complement strand
ACTAAAATCAAAACCATGCTCGCGCAACGAACCCTTAAATCCCTCACCAAGGCCGTCGGCGTCGGCTTGCACAGCGGGCAGCGGGTCGAGCTGACCTTGCGCCCGGCCGCGCCCGACACCGGCATCGTGTTTCGCCGGGTTGATCTGCCGCAGCCGGTTGATATTCCGATCTCGGCGCTGGCCGTGACCGACACACGTCTGGCCTCCACCATCTCCGTCGGCAACGCGAAAGTCCACACCGTCGAGCACCTGATGTCGGCCTGCGCCGGCCTCGGCATCGACAACCTGATCGTCGATATCACCGCCGAAGAGGTGCCCATCCTCGATGGGTCGGCATCGTCGTTCGTATTCTTGCTGCAGTCGGCCGGCATCGCGATTCAAAACGCGCCCAAACGCTTCGTGCGCGTGCTCAAACCAGTCGAGGTGCGCGAGGGCGAAGGGGCCAGCGCCAAATGGGCGCGGCTGGAACCCTACGAAGGCTACAAGCTGAGTTTCGAGATCGATTTCGATCACCCGGCGGTCGATTCGACCGGGCAGCGGGTCGAGTTCGATTTCAGCTCCACCGCCTACACCCGCGACATCGCGCGCGCCCGCACCTTCGGTTTCACCAAAGATGTCGAGATGATGCGCGCCAACGGCCTGGCACTCGGTGGCGGGCTGGACAACGCCATCGTGATGGACGACTACAAAGTCCTCAATACCGGTGGCCTGCGCTACAACGACGAGTTCGTCAAACACAAAATTCTCGACGCCATGGGCGACCTGTATCTGCTGGGCAAACCGCTGCTTGCGGCCTACACCGCGTTTCGCTCCGGCCATGCGATGAACAATCGGCTGCTGCGTGCGTTGCTGGCGCAGCCCGACGCGTGGGAGGCCGTCAGCTTCAACGACGAAAAGAACGCACCGCCCGGGCTGGTCAGCCTGGCGCGGGCCTGGTAGCCATGCGTAGGACTGCTCGCACATGCTGCTGATTCGCTGGCTGATTGTGCTGCCGCTGCTGGTGGCCATCGGGGCATTCGTCGCCTACGCCATCACCGGCCGGCAGCGTTACCGCGTCTTTGGTCTGCGGGTGTTTCGCATCACGCTGGTCGCTGGCGTGTTGATGTTTGCGGTGATGATCTACGACCGCGTGGCTTAAGGAAGCGCAGATCAATTCATCGTGGCGCGCGATCACTTGGCTTGGGCGGTCTGCGGCGTTGCTTTTCTTGCAAATATCTCGATATTTGCTGCACAAAGCGCCTTGCAGCCCATCCCAATCCAAGCGCCGCGCATCCACGCGAATTAATCTGCGCTTCCTTAATCGTCAACGTTTCCCGGCCGCCTGCGCAATCCGGGCCAGCGCAGCACCCGCGTGCGCATGGGTGATCGCCAACCCGAGCGCATCGGCCGCGTCTTTGCCGGGCAGGGCGGGCAGCTTGAGCAGCCGCATCACCATCTGCTGCACCTCCGCCTTGCCGGCCTTGCCGTAGCCGGCCACGGCTTTTTTCATTTGTAGCGCCGTGTACTCGGCTATCGGCAGGTTGCCTGCGGCCAGCGCCGTGATGCAGGCACCGCGCGCCTGCCCCAGCAGCAAGGTGGCCTGCGGGTTGACGTTGACGAACACAATCTCGACCGACGCCGCAGAAGGCTGGTAGCGCTGCATGACTTCACTCACGCCATCGAACAACACCTTGAGCCGCTCAGGCAGGTTGCCGCCTTCAAGCCGTGTGGTTTTGATGGTGCCGCTGGCGACGTAGCGAAGCTGATGGCCGTCGAAATCCACCACGCCAAAGCCTGCAAGCTGCAAGCCGGGATCAATGCCGAGTATGCGCATTTCGCTATTAATTTGAGAGCTGTTTGCGCCCGCTGTTATTGGGTTGAAAGCCGAATTGGCTTAATAATAAGGCCGGATCCGGGGCCATGTGCGCTAACTTAGCGGCCTGTTGCAGCCTTTCTTACTCCCTCTCCCTCCGGGAGAGGGCGGGGGCTTCACGCTGCGGCTCAAGAAGCGCCTGCGCGCTTCTGGACAGCGTGAAGAAGGGCGGGCTCAGCCCGGCCAGCGGTCTGCAAGACAGGGATCCCCGGTCCCGTTTTCAAAGCCTGGTGCCCGATTTCCCCACCCTCACCCTGACCCTCTCCCGCCAGCGGGAGAGGGAAAAAGCAATCGACGCTCGAAACTTGGCGCTTATCGGCTCCGGGGCTGGGACCCAAGCCGTCGCTGCTCACGGCAAGGCCACCGCCGACATACGCGCCGCGATTGTGCCAGCGCGCGCCGCCAGGTAGCCCGAGTTGGGGCGCGTTTCAAAATAGCGCGGACGTGGCAGCATCACGGCCAGGCGCGCGGCCTCATAGTTCGACAGGTTTGCGGCCGGCTTGCGGAAGTAGCGCTGGGCGGCAGCCTCCGCACCGAACACGCCGCTGCCCCATTCGACGCTGTTGAGGTAGATCTCCAGAATGCGCTGCTTGTCGAGCAGGGCTTCGAGCAGCAGCGTGAGTACCAGCTCCTGCGCCTTGCGCAGCAAGGTGCGCTCGCCTGACAGGAACAGGTTTTTGGCGAGCTGCTGCGTGATGGTTGAGCCGCCAATTACTTTGGCCGGCTTGGTGCCAGACTGAAGCCGGCCGCCCAGCTTTGCCGCGCGCTCTTCGGCCTTGGCGTTTTTATCCCAAGCCTTCTCCAATGCTTCGACATCGACGCCTTCGTGCTCGGCAAAGCTGGCATCTTCAGACGCAATCACGGCGCGCTTCAGGCTATCTGGCAGCCGGGCGTAGGGCGTCCAATGCTGTTGCCACTTCAAGGGCGCGGGGTTTTGTCCGATCTGCCAGATCTCCGAGCGCTGGAACGCGGTCGATTCAGGATCAATCACCGCCATCAGCGCAATGCGACCG
Organism: Polaromonas sp.; assembly: GCA_031421375.1. Lineage (GTDB taxonomy): Bacteria > Pseudomonadota > Gammaproteobacteria > Burkholderiales > Burkholderiaceae_C > Polaromonas. Next base: position 3,097 of record JANOOO010000355.1, on the reverse strand, counting down.
ACGAAATACAGCTGTAGCGAAAGCGCTGCCAGCGCCAGCAAAACCAGCAAACGAAGCGCGGCTTTCATGCGGCGTCAGTGGCTGGTCATTTTGGTTTCAAGCGTGTCGTCGCGCGTGAAGCTGAAGCGTGAAACGACGACGATTTGCGCCGCCTTGCTGTGCATCGCCTCGCTGAAGCTGGCGAATGGCCCGGTGCTGCGCACGATGGCTTCGGCGCGGCGGTCCAGCGCCGCGATGCCCGACGTCTGCACCACCTCGGTGTCGAGCACGCGGCCGTCGAAGTTGACGGTGACAAGCATGGTCAGCTCGCCGTAGAGTTTTTTGCCGGCCAGGTTCGGGAAGTTAACCGTGCCTCTTTGCTCGATTTTGCGGCGCAGCGCGTCGTAGTAAATCGCATAAACCTCTTCGCGCGTGGCCGGGCTGATGTAGCGCTTTTTGGGCCGGGCGTTTTCTTCGTTGATGCGCTTTTCGATCTCGGCGAGGACGTTGACAAGTTGCTTGCGCCGCTCCTCGCGTTCGACCTGCTGGGCGCTGTCTGCGGTTTGCTGCATCGTTTGCGGCGGCATGGTGGCGAGCTGTTTTTTGATCTGCGCCAGCAACTGCATTTCCTGCTTCTGCAAGGCTTCGATCCTGTGCTGCGCCTCGTCGTTCGTGTCGCCCGATTCCATCACCACCGAAGGCAGCAGGGGCGAGGTGGCGCGGCCCTTTTCAAGCTGGCCGCCGCCTGCGAGCGAGGCTTGCGCAATTGCCTTGGCCTGATCGGGCTTCTCATTCGATTTGGCGTTGACCAGAATCACTTCGAGCGGCGTGTCCTGAAACACGCGGTTAAAGCCTTCGGGATCGACAAACCGCGAGGTGAGCAAGATGCCATGCAAGCCAATCGACAGGCCTAGCGCGAGTTGCAGGGTTGTGGGGGTCTTCACAGCGTGCAATTATCGGTGCGGGGGCGCGCGCGGCGGCCAAACCAGCTCAGGCCAGAGCAGCCGGTGTTGTGTTTTCGGCAGTGTTTGCATGCGGGGTCTCGACGGCTTCTTCGCCCAGATCAAGCGCAATTGAAATCGGGCCTGCCGTGGCTTCGTCGCCGTCATCTCCTTCGTCATCAGCGCCGGTGTCGTCAAGCTGCGCCGGCGCGTTGGCGCCTGGCTCGGGGCCAAGCCGCTCGATGACCGCCCCGCTCACGTCAAGCGTAATCTCGTCGATGGCCCCTAATTTCACGCGCACGCCCGCGCCGCGCGGCAAGCCTTGCGCGCCCAAGGCGGGCAGCACCAGCGGCAGCGTGTCGGCGCGCACCAGGTTGTCCTTGAAGGCGCTGGCGTTCAGCTCGGTGATGTTGTTTTGCTCCAGGTACTTCAGCGTCCAGTAGCGCTCGATGCCGGCCTGGAAACCGTTGTAGGCGCTGTAGGCGGCGTCGAAGGACGAGATGATTGAGAACAGCTCCACGTCCTTCGGTTTGAAGGGTGCGGCCAGCGCGGCGGTGCGGCCGTTTTGTACGCAGGCAATGATTTGCCACTGGTTGACCAGGTCGGTGTAGCGGCGCAGCGGCGAGGTGGACCAGGCGTAGCTTTTCACGCCCAGCCCGGCGTGCGGCAGCGCTTTGGTTCCCATGCGTACTTTCACGCCCGGCGCCAGGCTGGCCTGGCTGCGGTAAATGCCCGGCACGCCGTGCTCGGCCAGCCAAAGCCCCCAGTGGCTGTTGGCCAGAATCATCGCCTCGGCGACGATCAAATCAAGCGGCGAGCCGCGCTGGCGCGTGCTGATGCTGACCGTCTCATTGCCCTGCGGCTCCTGGCCCGGCGGGTTGCTGAGCTTGAAGTTGTAGTCGGGGCGGTTGAAGGTTTCGGGCTTGCCGCGCGCGACTTCGCGCTGCGCTTTCAAGTGGCGCGCCAGCCGGTGCAAAAACGCCAGATCAACACCCCAGGCAACGTCCGTCGGTGGCACGGTCTGCGCGTTCTCGAAAAACGCTTCGGTGAAGGTCGCGTCGAGCACGTCGTGGCGCAAGTTGGCGGCAATCGGCACTGAATCGAGGCGCGTCTCGATGCGCGATATTTCGAGCGTGGCCTCATCAAGCGTGACGTACAGCGACAGCGCCGGGCAGTTGCGGCCCGCTTGCAGCGTGTAGCTTTCGACCACCGCGTCGGGCAGCATCGTCAGCTTGTAGCCCGGCATGTACACCGTTGAAAGCCGCGCCCGCGCCACCGCGTCAATCGGGCTGCCCGGCTGTATCGCCAGGCCCGGCGCAGCAATGTGAATGCCTAGCGTGACGGTGCCATTGCCTCCCTGGCTCACCAGGCCGCGCACCGACAGCGCATCGTCAATCTCGGTCGTGCTGGAGTCGTCGATGGAAAACGCCTGAACCACAGCCAGCGGCAAATCGGCCCTGACCGGCGGGGCTTGCAGCGCCGGAAAGCCCGTGCCTTTCGGGAAGTTCTCGAACAAAAAGCGCTTGTAGTGAAACTGGTAGGGCGAAGCGATGGCCCCGGCCTTTTGCAGCAAATCAAGCGGCGCGGTGTGCGTGGCGCGCGAGGCATCGACGACGGCCTTGTATTCGGCGCTGTTTTTGTCGGGCTTGAACAAAATTTTGTAGAGCTGGTCGGCAATCGGCTGCGGGCAGGTGCCGCGCCCGAGTTCGTCGGCCCAGGTCGCAATCTGTGCCACCACCTGCTTTTTTTTCTCGATGGCCAGCAGCGCCTGTTGCAGGATTTCGGCCGGTGCCTTTTTGAAGCGGCCCTTGCCGGCGCGGCGAAAGTAATGCGGCGCGTCAAACAAGCGGAACAGCGCGGCCGCCTGCTGTTCGGTCGAGGCGGGTTTGCCGTCGGCACTGAAATAGTCGCGCGCCATGTCGGCAAAGCCGAAGTCGTCGTCGCTGGCGAACTCCCAGGCCAGATCGAGCTCGATGTCGGCGCTTAAGCCCTGGCCGGCGGCCATCAGCGCGGCTGGAGAAGGCTTTTCAAATTTCAGCAAGGCATTGACGGCTTTGACCTTGACGCGCTTGCCCGAGTCGAGCTCAACCTGCAGCGACGCATCGGTCTCGCTCATCACGCGGCCGGCGAGGAATTTGCCGGCGTCTTCAAACAATACAAACAAAGGGGTTCCTTGG
>JANOOO010000354.1:0-2175 GCA_031421375.1 Polaromonas sp. | reverse complement strand
GCGCGTGAATGCGGCGCTGCGCAAGTCCACTTTTGCATCGGGTCCATACACCGGCAAAGATGTACCGCTGGCACCGCGCCGCACGCTGGCACTGCATGCAGACTGGACGCCGATGACAAACCACCTGGTCAGCGGCGGTGTAAAACGGGTGTCATCGCAGCACCCTGACTTTGCCAACCAGTGTTCCGTGCCCGCCTACACCACGGCCGATGCGCGCTACGCCTATCAGTGGCAGAAGGTGGAACTTTCACTGGGCATTACCAACCTGCTTAACAACAAGTTTTATACCCAAGCTTTTCAGTGTGCCGCCGGCGTGACCACTGCCATCTATCCTGAACCTGGACGTGCGCTGACTGCTGCGCTGCGTGTCAAGTTTTAAGTTTTAGGGCGCATGAACCCGGTGCGAACTGATCCACCGGTGTCAAGAAAAAAGGGGGGCGCCGGACGGACAATCGCGCATGGGCCTTGCCTGCTGAGGTGCATCCACCTATTGCGCGGCAGTGCCCGTTTTTTTAAGGGACAGCCATGACTGGAAAAGCAAACGACTGGCGTGCATTGGCGTCGAGCAAAGATACCTCTGCATACGGCCCGCAGCGCATCGTCTGCCTGACCGAAGAAACCACCGAATGGCTCTACCTGCTGGGGCAGGAGGCGCGCATCGTCGGCATCTCGGGCTACACCGTGCGACCGGCCCGGGCGCGGCAGGAGAAGCCCAAAGTCAGCGCCTTCCTCAGCGCCAAAATTGACAAAATCCTGGCGCTCGAACCTGACTGCGTGTTTGGCTTTTCCGATCTGCAGGCCGACATCGCCAGCGCGCTGATCCGACACGGCGTGCAGGTCACGGTGTTCAACCAGCGCAGCGTTGGCGAGATTTTTTCGGTGTTAGGCCAGATCGCTGCGATGGTTGGCGAGGCAGACCGGGGGCTGGCCTTGATGCAGGCGATGCGCGTTCGCCTGCTTGAGATCGAGGCGGCGGCGCAGGCGTTGCCGCGCAGGCCACGCGTGTTTTTTGAAGAGTGGGACGAGCCGCACATCAGCGCGATCCGCTGGGTGTCCGAGCTGCTCGGCATTGCCGGTGGCGACGACTGCTTCGCCGAACTGAGTACGCAATCACTCGGCAAAAACCGCATCATTGCCGACGGCAACGAGATCGTTCGCCGCAACCCCGACATCATCATCGGCTCCTGGTGCGGCAAAAAATTTCGTGCCGAAAAAGTGGCGGCGCGGCCGGGCTGGCAGGCCGTCAACGCCGTCAAAAACCAGCAGTTGTTCGAGATCAAATCGGCCGACATTTTGCAGCCCGGCCCCGCCGCGCTGACCGACGGCGTTGCCCAAATGCACCGCATCGTGATGCAGTGGGCCGCGCAGCATGCTTGAGCTTGCCGAGTTTGCCGCCAGCGAGCTGATCGTGGGCGGTCAGAAAAGCGGCAAGTCGCGCCGCGCTGAATTGCTGGCCGGCCAGTGGCTGGCGCAAAGCGCATCGCACCGCGCGGTGTTGATCGCCACCGCCCAACCCGGCGACCCGGAGATGCAGCGCCGCATAGCGCGGCATCGGCAAGACCGCGCTGCACGGGCCCCGCAACTGCACACCGTCGAAGAGCCTTTGGCGCTGGCCGCAGCCATCGCCGTACACAGCAACGTACACACGCTGGTCATCGTCGATTGCCTGACGCTGTGGTTGACGAACTGGCTCATGCCAGCCCCTGAATTTAAGAAAAATCAGGCTGAAGCCCAATCAGAACGGGCGCAAGCAGCTATTAAATCAATAGCGACACCAGAGGCATTCGCGGCCACGCCAGGCCCGCTAATCTGGGTCAGCAACGAGATTGGCCTGGGCGTGATTCCGCTTGGGCGCGAGACGCGCGAATTCGTTGATGCGCTGGGCAGTCTCAACCAGGCGGTGGCCGAGCGCTGCGAGCGCGTCACGTTCATGGCCGCTGGTTTGCCGGTCCATCTCAAAGGCGCGCCTTGATGCGCCGGTCATTGACTGCGGCATTTGCCCTTTGCTTGAGCTTGTTTGCCGTCGCCAGCGGTGGCGCCACGCTGGCCGATGATCGCGGCCCGCAGGCTGATTTCAGCGCGGCACCGCAGCGCATCGTCAGCCTGCTGCCCGCGCTGACCGAAAGCGTGTGCGCGCTCGGCCACTGCGCGCGGCTGGTCGGGGTTGACCGCTAC
>JANOOO010000353.1:0-1718 GCA_031421375.1 Polaromonas sp. | reverse complement strand
GGGCTGCAAGCGTTGGCCGTCATGCGATTCAAAGGCTGACTGCCAGCCCCAGGTAAAACGCGATCTCGCAAACCTGCTGCGCCGCGCCCAGGCCATCGCCGGTGAAGCCCTGCAGGCGGCGGCGCAACAGGCGGCCGATGTAGAGCAGGGCCAGCAGCGCGAACCCGCAGGCGACGAGCAGATTGACCGGCTCCAGCACCATTGCGCCCAGCGCCAGCGCTGCAGCGCACCAGCCCAGACCGATCAGCAAACGCGGCGTTGTGATGCGGTCGGCCAGTGGCTTGCTTTTTGATGCGCCGCTGCCCGCTAAATGCGGCAAGAACCGGATCAGCAGCAGCGGCAGGCCGCGCGACACCGTGTGGCCCAGCAGCAGCGCGATGCAGGCGTATGCGCCCACGGGGTAGTCGCTTGCGGGTGCCTGTGCCTGCGCCTGCAAGTCCAGGCTGGCGAGCTGCTCGAGTTGCTCAATCTGCACGATCTCGACGCCGCCAAGCAAGGCCAGCAGCGCGACTTTAGCCAGCAGCGCCAGCACCAGCGCCAGCGCGCCGAAGGCCCCGACGCGCGAGTCTTTCATGATCTCCAGCGCCCGCGCTGCGTCCGCACTGCCACCCAGGCCGTCGGCCAGGTCGGCCAGGCCGTCTTCATGAAATGCACCAGTCAACAGAACCGTGGCGACGGTTGAAAGCGCGGCGGCGACCAAAGGCGTAAAAACACTGTCGGGCAGACTGGACTGGACCACTGCGAACACCAGCGCCGCGACTGCGCCGACCAACACCCCAACGGCCGGAAAGTGCGCCGCGCTAGCGCGCAGCAGATCGGGGCTGAAGCCGACCCAATCGGCCAGTCGCCCCGTGACCGGAATACGCGTGAAAAATTGCAGCGCGAGCAGAAATTCGCGCGCCAGCCGGGCCAGCAAATTCATGTCGCGGGCGTCGGGCCGCTGACACCGGCCGACTCGAAACTCGCCATCTCATTGACAAAGCCCGATGCGGCCTGAACCAGCGGCCAGGCCAGCAGCGCGCCGGTGCCTTCGCCAAGGCGCAGGTCGAGCTGCAACAGCGGCTCGGCTTTCAAGTGGGACAGCAGCAAACCGTGGCCGCGTTCGGTCGACCGGTGCGCGAACACCATGAAGTCACGCGCAGCAGGGCTCATGGCGCAGGCGACCAGTGCCGCGCTGCCTGCAATGAAGCCGTCGATCAGCAACACGCGGCGCTCACTGGCGGCCTGCAGCATCGCGCCGGTCATCATGGCGATCTCGAATCCGCCAAGTGCGGCCAGCGCGTCAAGCGGGCTGATCGCATCGGCGTGCAGCGCCAGCGCCTGCGTCAACTTGCCCTGCTTGTGGGTCAGCTGCGCATCGTCCAGGCCCGTGCCGCGTCCGCAGGCATCGTCAATTGACACGCCCGCCAGCCGCGCCAGCAGCAATGCCGCCGACGAGGTGTTGGCAATGCCCATCTCGCCGAGCGCCAGCACATTGCCTGGCAGGCCGCGCACGCAGGCTCTGCCGGCCTCAATGGCAGCTTGCGCCTGGGCTAGCGACATGGCGGGAAGGGCGCAAACGTTGCGGGTGCCGTAGGCAATCTTGCGCGGCTGCAACAGCGGGTGCGCGGGCAAGTCGGCGGCGACACCGGCGTCGATGACCTGCAGCGCAAAACCATGCTGGCGCGCAAACACATTGACCGCCGCACCGCCAGCGAGCATGTTGCCCACCATCTGCA
>JANOOO010000352.1:0-1700 GCA_031421375.1 Polaromonas sp. | reverse complement strand
CGCTCAAAGCGCGTACATGACATTGACGCGCGCCACGTATTTGGCCGCATCGCCGGTGACGCGGCAGCCTTCGTGCATGACCGATTGCATGTCGAAGCCGTGGCGAAAAAACAGCGCGCTGCCTTTGCTGGGCGTCACATCGACCACCGTGCCTGCCCGTCCGAGCAATCGGGTCTGCCCGCCCACGACGCCGTCTTCGGGGCCGTTTAAGTACAGGATCATCGTCAGCATGGAACGGCCACCGGACCACTCGGCCATGCGCGCGGCCGGGTTGTCTGCGCTGCCGGTCAGGCCGTAGCCGGGCCAGTCGCCGTCGATGTGGCGGTTGAACACGTCGTTGGTGTCGTAACGGTACATGTTCAGGCGCTGGCTCAGTCGCGGCGCGAGCGGCCGGCTTTCAATGGCCTGCGGCAGCAGCGGGGCGATGCGGCGGTAGATCTCGGCCATCATTGCAGCGGGTGCAATCCAGTGCACCGACTTGTTCATGCGCATGCCGGGCGGGGTTTGGATGCCGGGTGCTTCGTCGCGGTAGCCTAGCAACTCGGTTGCCGCCACCAGCGCGTCGGATTCAGCCGACGTGATCACATCGCTGATTTCAAACGCCAGCAAGCCGTCCAGGCTGATGTCACGCCGTTGGGGATGCAGCCCCGGCTGGGCGGCAAATTCCAGCCCGGCCGGCGTGTGATGAAACGCAAACACCGGCGTGTCGGCGACCTGGCCACCCATGGGCAGCGAGCCGGTCATGTGGGCGACGGCGCGGTGGGTTGCAGTGGGTGGGGCTTGGATGTCGAGCAGGGTCATGGGAGGCTTTTCGCTCAGTTTATTTGGCTTATTCGGGTTTATTGAGCGCCGTTCAGCGCGGTGCCAGGCGGATAGCCCCGTCGAGCCGGATCACTTCGCCGTTGAGCATGTCGTTTTCAAAAATATGCTTGGCGAGTTTCGCGTAGTCAGCGGGCGTGCCCAGGCGCGAAGGGAAGGGCACCGACGCGGCGAGCGAATCCTGCACCTCCTGCGGCATGCCAAACATCATCGGCGTGCCGAAAATGCCGGGCGCAATCGTCATGTTGCGGATGCCGCTGCGGGCCAGGTCGCGCGCGATGGGCAGCGTCATGCCGACCACGCCGCCTTTGGATGCGCTGTAGGCTGCCTGGCCGATTTGCCCGTCATAGGCTGCGACCGACGCGGTGGAGATCAGCACGCCACGCTCGCCAGTAGTTTCGGGCTCGTTTTTGCTCATCGCCTCCGATGCCAGGCGAATCATGTTGAAGCTGCCAATCAGGTTGACCGTGATGGTCTTGCTGAACACAGCCAGCGAATGCGCGCCGTTTTTACCGACGGTTTTTTCGGCCGGTGCAATGCCCGCACAGTTGACCAGTCCCATCAGCTTACCCATGCTGACCGCCTTGGCGACCACTGCCTGGCCATCGGCTTCCTGGCTGACATCGCAGCGCACGAATGCGGCTTTTTTGCTGCCCAGCTCGGCGGCAATGGCTTCGCCCTTGTCGGCCTGCATGTCGGCAATCACGACCATGGCGCCATTGGCGACCAGCATGCGCGCCGTGCCTTCGCCCAGGCCAGACGCGCCGCCGGTGACGATAAAAACCTTGCCTGAAATGTCCATGATGAGTCCTTGATGATGTGGTTGAAGACGGGAAAAGCGGGGTGGGGCGTCTGAGCGGGTTCAGTCCTGCGAGATTGAC
>JANOOO010000351.1:0-3841 GCA_031421375.1 Polaromonas sp. | reverse complement strand
TGCCCGGGCGGGGCGGCTTCGCTTTCAAGCCGGGCCCGGTACACCGCCAGATCGCGCGCCGAATAGCGCGCGCCATCTTGCTGCTTGTAGCTGGGGTCGTGCTCTTCATCGACGACGATCAGCCGCAGCCCCGGCATGGATGCGAACACCGCCATGCGCGTGCCGAGCACCAGCCGGGCGTGACCTGCGTGTGCGGCCAGCCAGCTTGTCAAGCGCTGCGCAGGCGTCAGGCCGCTGTGCATGGCGACGACGCCAGCGGCACCGAGGTGCGCAAAGCGCGCCTGAAAGCGCGCCTCTAACTGCGGCGTCAGATTGATTTCCGGCACCATGACCAGCACCTGCGCGTCGGGCTCGGCCTGCAGTGCCTCGGCGGCGGCGCGCAGGTACACCTCGGTTTTGCCGCTGCCGGTGCTGCCGAACAACAAAGCCGGTCGCGCATCGACGGCGAAAGCATCCAGCGCCGCGTGCTGCTGCACGCTCAACACGACGGCATCCGGCGTCGATGGGGCTGATGGAGCATGGGTCGGTCGGACTACGAGATCGGCGCTGGGGAGCTTGTCATCGGATTGGCCAGCACGGGCCAGGCCGGCGGCAACGATGTCGGCCACGGGCTCATCCGCTTCCAGGACGACAGGCCCGGCCTTGCTGGGTTTGACCGGGGTCGTTGCCGCATGAGGGGCACTGGCACGCGCCAGGTTGGCTTTCGAGGCGGGGCGCTTCAACCGGCGGGCAAGTTGCAGGGCTGACAGATCGCGCAGCTGCGGCGGCAGGGCGGCCAGTGCCACCTCGCCGAGGGAGCGCTGATAGTAGGAAGCGGTGAACGCGACCAGCGCGCGCCAGGTTTCAGTCAGCGGGGCCACGCCAACGAGTGCGCCAGTGACGCTGCGCGCCTGATTTTCCGGCAGTCCACCAGCATCAAGCAGCTGCGCCCAGACTACGCCCAAGACCTCGCGTGAGCCGAATGGAACGCGTACTAAAGTTCCCGGCGAATGCGCATGCTCACTTCGATACGTTAAGGGCCCGCCCAGCCCCGCATGGGCGGGCATGGCGACGATGATGCTCAGCCAGTAATGCACAGAAAGACGCGAGTTGCCGGTGTTTTGTCAAAGCTACATGCAATGACTGCGCTAAGTGCTTGATTTTTCATGCCTTTAGAGATTTCCAGATTTTCTGTGGATAACTTTGTTGACAGATTGCCATCGAGGCCAATTAGCCCCTTATAGATCAAGACTTTCATTGGATTGCGCAGAAATAAAGCACTTCAAAGTCTTCATATAAATCAACAACTTACGAGCGCTATGCGTTTGATAGCGCGAACCTGACGCTGAAGCAGTGCGTGTTGCACCGCATCAAGAATTTTGTGCATAAGTCAGGCCGACGCTGTCGCAATGTGTGCTAAGGCCCTGAAACGGTGTCAGACGCCTACTACGCTGAAAGTTCTTGATTAGCTTTAGCGGCTCGTTTGCCGCATAGCACGCGAGTGAGCGTGTACTGCGTGAACCAGGTGGCTGACGTTATCGGGCGGCGTGTGCTGGCTGATGCCGTGACCCAGATTGAAAATGTGCGTGTCGCCAGGGCGATTTGGGTCGCAGTGGGGTAGGCCAAAGCTGTCCAGCACGCGCGCCACCTCAGTTTCTATTTGCCGCTGGTCGGCAAACAGCACGTTCGGGTCCAGGTTGCCTTGCAGTGCCTTGGCTTTGGCGTCCTCACCGCCTGCTTCAGCGCGGGCGCGCGCCAGGTTCACGGTCCAGTCCAGCCCCAGCACTTCACAGTCAAGTTGGCGCATCGCGCCCAGCCACTGGCCGCCGCCTTTGGTGAAAACCAGCCGGGGAATATTGACGCCCTCATGCGAGCGCTTGAGCTGCGCCAGCACGCGCGCCGTGTAGGCCAGGCTGAAGGTGTGGAAGGCCGCATCGGCCAGCACACCGCCCCAGCTGTCGAAAATCATCACGGCCTGCGCACCGGCGTCGATCTGAGCGTTCAGGTAGGCCGCCACGGCATCGGCGTTGACGGCCAGCATCTTGTGCATCAGGTCCGGGCGCTGGTACAGCATGGTTTTAACCAGCCGGTAGTCGTCCGAGCCCTGGCCTTCGACCATATAGCAGGCCAGTGTCCAGGGGCTGCCCGAAAAGCCGATCAGTGGCACGCGGCCATTGAGCGCCTTGCGGATCGACGTGACCGCGTCGAACACGTAGCGCAGCTTGGCCATGTCAGGCACTTCGAGCTTGGCAACTGCCGCTTCGTCGCGGACAGTCGTTGCAAACTTCGGCCCTTCGCCGAGCGCAAACGACAGGCCAAGGCCCATCGCGTCGGGCACGGTGAGGATGTCGCTGAACAAAATGGCCGCGTCGAGCGGATAGCGCTCCAGCGGCTGCAGCGTGACTTCGGTCGCGTAGTCGGTGTTGGTTGCCAGCCCCATGAAGCTGCCAGCGCGCGCGCGCGCGGCGCGGTATTCAGGCAGATAACGGCCGGCCTGGCGCATCAGCCAGACGGGGGTGTGGGGGGTGGCCTGACGCCAGCAGGCGCGCAGAAATGTGTCGTTTTGAAGGGGGGCAAACATGCGGGCGATTGTCTCAGGTGTCGGCCTGGCTCAACTCGGGATTTGCCGGCGCTTGGGATGGGGCCATGCGCAAGCAGCAATGAAATTTGTAGCTAAAGATTGTTGACCGCGACCCAGCTCAAAGCAGGCTGCGCGCCTTTGCCAGCCGGTGTTCGATCATCAGGCAGCGGTCCTGCACCACCTGCAACCCAGCCGCGCGCAGCTTGCCAGCCGCCACGTCGTTGACCACGCCGAGCTGCATCCACACAGCCTTCGCACCAACGGCAATGGCCTCATCGGCGATGGCGGCTATTTCTTCGCTGCGCCGAAAGCAGTTCACCAAATCGATGGATTCGTGCTGCGCCGCCTCGCTCAGGCTGGGGTAGCAAAGCTCGCCGAGCACACGGCCTGCATTCGGGTTGACCGGGACGATGCGGTAACCGTTGGCCTGCATGTAGCGTGACACGGCAAAACTCACGCGGCCTGGATCGGGCGACAGGCCGACGACGGCGATCGTGCGGCAGCGCTGCAAGATCGCTGCGAGGGTGTCGGCCTCTATCGCCTGCCACGCGTCGCCGCCCTTGCCCAAACCCGTTCCCAAGCCGGTTTTAACGCGCGTGCTCATGCTGACCTGTATTGAATTGAATAGCCATAGGCCGCCGCAGTTGATAAACGGCGGCGGCTCAGCGCGCTGCGTGAAGTGAAAGCATCGTCAGACATGGCTGAGTCCTTGGCTTGAAAAGTGACAAGTCAAAGCCGGGCCAGCTCAGCGCGCACCTCCTCAACCGACAAAATCTCTGACAGCACCACCGGCGCGCGACCGGGTTTGTAGAACACATACACCGGCACGCCGCTGCGGCCGAGCTGGCTCAAAGCTCTGCTTACGGCCGGGTCGCGCCGGGTCCAGTCGGCGCGCAGCAGCGTGACATTCTTCGCGGCGAAATCGCTTAGCACGGCGGCATCGCTTAGCGTCGTTTGCTTGTTGTATTGGCAGGTCACGCACCAGGCGGCGGTGAAATCAACAAACACGTTTTGCCCTTGCGCCGTCAGCTGTTCAACGCGGCCCGGCTCCCAGACTTGCCAGGCCGCGCTGCCCGGCTGCGCCGCTGCCGCGCTGGCTGTGCTCTCAGGCAGCGGCTTGACGATATGGCCCCCCACCGCCCACACGCCCCCAGCCAGCAGCAGCACTGACAGCGCGATTGCTACCGGTCTGCTGCGGCCCGGCAGGTTGATGGCCCATATGGCCAGCGCCACCAGTACCAAAATGACCAGCAACGCGCCCGCGCCATCGATGCCGCTTTG
>JANOOO010000350.1:0-2305 GCA_031421375.1 Polaromonas sp. | reverse complement strand
ACCACCTCGCCCTCGCAGCCGCGCAGCAGCAGCGCGTTGGCCTTGATCAGCGCAAAGGTCTTGGCCATAGCAATCGCGTACTCGGGGTGCGTGTAGCTGCTGATGACCAGGCTCTTGCCCAGGCACGGCGTCATGACTTTGACCAGTGAGTGCGCCGGGTTGCGCAAGCCCACCGCGCGGCGCACGTCGAGCAGGCGTTTGAGCGGCGCACACAGCAGCTCGGTAGGCGCGAAAACCAGTTCCCCTGTAGCTATTGATTTAGTAGCTGCCTGCGCCCGTATATCAAGGGATTCGAGTACTTCTGAGGTAAAAACGCGGCTGGTTTCAGTGGCCGTGCCGTGCATCAGGACCGGCAGGCCAGCGCGGGCCAGCAGCAGCCCGAGCAGGGGCGTCAACACCGGCAGCTTGCGCGCACCGTTGTAGGTCGGCAGCACCACGATGGGTTGCGTGCTGGCCGGGAAGTGCTGCATGCGCTGGTGCGTTGCGTCAAGAAAGCCGGCCATCTCGTCAGCCGTCTCGCCCTTGATTCGCATCGCCAGACAAAAGCCGCCGACTTCGAGGTCAGTGACGCTGCCGTCGAGCACCTGGCCGAACAGGTCCGCAGCGTCGGCTCGCGTGAGAGCCCGCGCGCCGTCTTTGCCGCGGCCGATGATCTTGATGTACTGGCTGATTCCCATCTTTCAATTGTCGATGAAGGCAGATAACAGAGCGTTATGAGCTTACGCACGACCTGGCGCATTGATGCGCTCTGAGCCCCTCGCGTCGGCAGGTGCAGTGGTTTGTTGACGTGAAAAATATAGGCACCTATATCAATCGAGTCACAGTCAAAAACATGAGCACAAATCGGCAGGTGCGCACGCTGAAAACCCCTATGCAAGCCCGCTTGTAAAACAAAAAATCCAGCATTACGATGCTCGACTGACGCTGCACCGGCATATGTTTGTCTGTGACTTTCGGCGTCCGATCTGGAGGTAATTTCCGTGAGCAAAAAAATGAAGCACCTTGTTTTGGCACTGGCCGGTGCAGGCGTGGTCAGTCTGGCAAGCGCGCAAGTGGGCGCTCCTGCCAACCTCGACAAACTCAAGCAGATGAAGGTGGCGACCGCCGACCTGAACATTCCTGTGGTTGCGCAAACCGGTCCGAATGCCGACGCCATCAAAGAAAATTTGAAGCGCGTCAAGGTGCCGGCTGGCTTCAAGATCGCGCTTTATGCGATCGTTCCTGACGCGCGCCACATGGCAGTTGCACCTTCGACCAATATGCTCTTCGTCGGCACGCGCAAGACCACGGTCTGGGCCGTCACCAACCGCAACAGCGGCGAAGCGGCAACTGAAGTGAAGTCCTTCGCGCCATCATTGAAGTTCACGAATCCCAACGGCGTCTGCTGGACCAAGGACGGCTTTCTGATCGTCGCCGAACACAACCGCATCCTCAATTTCCCGGCCGCCGAGTTCTTCTATGAAGGCCCGGATGTCGCGGTGATTGAAGTCGTCGGCCAGGGCAAGCTGATTCCGGTTGAAGATGAAAGCTACAACCACGGCGCGCGCGTCTGCAAGGTCGGACCCGACAAAATGCTCTACGTCTCGCTCGGCCAGCCGCACAACGTGCAGCCCCGCGACAAGATCAAGTCCTATAACGAAACGGGCATTGGCGGCATGGTGCGCATGGACGCCTTCGACGGCAGCAAGCGCGAGGTCTATGCCACCGGCATCCGCAACTCGGTTGGCCACGACTTCAACCCCAAAGACGGCACGCTCTGGTTCACCGACAACCAGACCGACGGCATGGGCGACGACATTCCGCTTGGCGAGATCAACCGCATTACCAAGGCCGGCCAGTTCTTTGGCTACCCGTGGATTCAGGGCAAGACACGCATCACCGAGCATGGCTACGACAAGGACGCGCTGCCGGCCAACATCACCGCCGCTCAAGTGTTGACCGAGGCGCATGCCGCTGACCTGGGTATGACCTTCTACACGGGCAAGAAATTCCCGGCCAAGTACCAGGGCGGCATTTTCTCGGCCCAGCATGGCTCATGGAACCGCACCAACCCGAATGGCGCGCGCATCCTGTTCACCAGCCTGAAGGCGGACGGCACGGCTGACAAAACGGAAGTGTTTGCCGACGGCTGGCTGAACCCCGAGACACGCCAGTACAGCGGCCGGCCGGTCGATGTGGCCAACCTGCCTGACGGTTCGATCCTGGTGTCGGACGACTTCGCCGGTGCGATTTATCGCATCAGCTACACCGGGCAGTAAAGCAGGAACGGGGCGCGCAGGCGCTTTGCGGCCCCACTTCACCACCA
>JANOOO010000349.1:0-1957 GCA_031421375.1 Polaromonas sp. | reverse complement strand
CCGGCGGTGGCTGCTGGGAGCGCTTTGTCTGGACGCTGAGTCCGTCGGGTCGTTACGACCAGCATCCGCACCGGCATGCGCGCACGCCCTGGCCCGACGAGCCCGATCCGGCTGCCTTCGCCGCGCAAACCTTTTTGCGCGCCGAGCGGCAAACGTTTTTCCCGGTTGGGCAAAGCTCGCAGCAGTCGGTGTTCACGATTCGCGTAATGCTGCAGCCGCTGGTGCAGGCCGTCGATACGGCAGAGAAGGTGCAACGGCTTGCTGCCAGCCTGGCATCGATGAGTGAAGCCGTTCTGGTCTACAAGGGCCTCGCCGAAGCACGCGGGCGTTTGCTGCGCTGGTTGCAGCGACTGGCGTGAGCCGTCGTGTATCGCTCAGCAGCGGGACACGATTGAGCATGCGAATCAACATCTGCGCTCGCAGCATGGACTCGCTACATGGACTCTTTTGGGGCAAGTCAATCCCCCGTCAAAACATCAATGCCGCTGACGCGAGAAAAATCGCGGTCGTGGGTGACGAGCGCTGCCGCTCCGATGTCCAGCGCGCTGGCGAGTTGGATCGCGTCTGGCAGCTTTAAGCGGTAGTCGGCGCGCAAGCGCGCGGCCAGTACGGCGATCGGTGCCGAGACCGGCACCAGCGTGTACTGCGACAGCGCTTTTTCGTAGCGTCGTCCCAGCGCGCTGTTGCCCGCCTTAAAAGGCCCGGTCAACACCTCGGCCAGCGTCACGGTGGACAAGGCGATATGCAAATCGCCAGCGTCAGCTGAAGCAAACAGGCCGGCGAATTGATCTGCGAAGCGGGGATGCCCTTCGAGCAGGTAGATGAATGGCGCGGTATCAACCAACACCGTCGCGCCGAATGCCAGCTTGCCCCACAAACGGGGCGCGACTTTGCCGGGCGCGGCCTTGCTGGCCTTGGCCCTCAAGCGGGCTCCCATTCGTCGCGCAAATCGGCCACAGTCTGGCTTGGGCTTGTACCCCACATTCCCTTGCCGCTGCCTCTCAATGACAGCACGCTGTTCACGCCGCTACGCTTGCGCGCGTTAGCCGCAAGCGATTGTTCATGCGCCTGCATCGGCACCACAGCAGCAACGGGCTTGCCGTGGCGCGTGATCACGCTGGTGACGCCGACACCGGCCTGGGCCACCAGCGCGGGCAACTGGATTCGGGCCTGTTCAAGGCCGTATTGAGTGGCGGGCAT
This sequence comes from Polaromonas sp., assembly GCA_031421375.1. Classification (GTDB taxonomy): domain Bacteria; phylum Pseudomonadota; class Gammaproteobacteria; order Burkholderiales; family Burkholderiaceae_C; genus Polaromonas. The sequence continues at coordinate 757 of JANOOO010000349.1, read as the reverse complement.
AGGTCAAATAAAATATGTACGGTCTGTACAGTTTAGCAAAGTATGCTGTCCGCATCAACCTCGAAAGCGTTTGCGCGTCAGCGCCAGCGCCAGCCAGAACCCGCCCACCGCATAGCCCACCAGCAGCGACAAATTCATCACGCTGTTCTCAGGCCAGCGGCCCAGAAACAGCGGGCGTATCAACTCGACCGCCGCCGTCAGCGGCAACCAGTCCGAGATCGCCCGCAACAGCGGCGGCAACTGTTCGCGCGGGAAGAACACGCCGCTCAAAAACATCGTCGGCGTCAGGAACAGCGTGAAGTAATAGGTGAAAAAGTCATAGCCCTTGGCCAGCGCGTTGAAGATCAGCGCGATGCTCGAAAACGTGATGCCGACCAGCGCCAAGAGCGGCAGCGCCAGCAGCAGCATCGGGCTCTGGCTGATGCCAAGCGCCAGCATCACCAGCAGGATCACCACCGTCGTGAACAGCGACTTGAAAGCGGCCCAGAGCATTTCGGCGAACACCACGTCATCGAGCCGCACCGGCGCGTTCATGATGCCGTCCCAGGTGCGCTGCACATGCATGCGCGAAAACGCCGAATACAGCGCCTCGAACGAGGCCGCGTTCATCGCGCTTGAGCAGATTGAGCCGCTGGCTAGATACAGGATGTACGGAATCGCCGCGCCATTGACTTGCACCGGCCCAATCAGTACACCCAGCCCGTAACCAAAGGCCACCAGCGTGATCAGAGGCTCGGCGATGTTGCCGACCAGACTC
>JANOOO010000348.1:0-2461 GCA_031421375.1 Polaromonas sp. | reverse complement strand
CCCCAGCGCTGGTGCCGTGCAAACACCGCATCAAGCCCTTGGCTAAGGAGCATGTCGCACGATTCGCTCAATGCATAAAGCAGATTGGTGTTCGGTGTCGAAGGCCAGTAACCGGCCTTGTTGCCTTCGATGATCTCGTCCCAGGCCCAGAACGCTTTGGGCAGCGTGGCTTTTTTACTGGCCTCAATGGCTTTGAGCGACACGGCGTTGAAGCTGATTCCGGGCGGCAGCATCAAGCCTTTTTGCGAGCCGCTGATGCTGACATCAACGCCCCATTCGTCGTGCCGGTAGTCGGCTGAAGCCAGGCCCGAAATCGTATCGACCAGCAACAGAGCCGGGTGTTTGGCGGCATCGATGGCGCGTCGCACGGCGGCGATATTGCTGGTGACGCCGGTGGAAGTTTCGTTGTGAACCACGCAGACCGCGCGGATAGCGTGGCCGGTGTCAGCCTTCAGGCGCTGCTCAATGAGTTGCGCCTGCACGCCGTGTCGCCAGACTTCGGGGCCGGGGTAGCTCATCACCTCGGCCTGCAGGCCAAGCCGCAGCGCGAGGCGCTGCCACAACCAGGCGAAGTGACCGGTCTCAACCATCAGCACATGGTCGCCGGCGTTCAGCGTGTTGACCATCGCCGCCTCCCAAGCGCCGGTTCCCGAGGCCGGGTAAATGATGACCGGCTGGGTCGTTTTGAAAACCTTCTTGATGTCGGCCAGCACCTTCAAACCGAGCGCGGCGAACTCGGGGCCGCGGTGGTCGATGGTGGGCAGGCTCATGGCCCGCAGGATGCGGTCGGGCACCGGCGACGGGCCGGGAATTTGCAGGAAATGGCGGCCTGTGGGGTGAAAGTCGAGTGTCAACATCTGCGTCATCTCCGCATGAAAAGAAAATCAGATCACCATTTTTTGCATACAAAAGTGATTTGTCAATAGAGATTTATTCTGCTAACCCAGTGTAATTAATTTGACGGCTAATTATTTTGCATACAAAATTTGCGCATGTCCGCTGAAATCATTCCCATCCCGCGCTCGGCCCTACACGAACAGGTCGCGCACCGGCTGCGGCAAATGCTGGTTGAAAACCGCATTGCGCCCGGTGCCAAGCTCAACGAGCGCGCGCTTTGCGAGCTGCTCAATGTGTCGCGCACGCCGCTGCGCGAAGCTATCAAAATGCTTGCTGCGGAAGGATTGGTCGAGCTGCTGACCAATCGCGGCGCGATCGCCGTCGAGCTCAGCGAAGCCGACATCCTCAACACCTTCGAGGTCATGGCCGGGCTGGAGGCGCAGTCGGGCGAGCTGGCTTGCGACCGCATCACCGGAGCCGAGCTGACCGAGATCAAGGCCATGCACTTCGAGATGCTCGCGGCCTACACGCGGCGCGACCTGCCGGGCTACTACCGGCTCAACGCCGCCATTCACAGCGCGATTAACGTTGCCGCAAAAAACCCGGTGCTCACGGCCACTTACAAGCAGGTCAATGCACGACTGCAGGCGCTGCGCTTTCGCTCGAATCAGGACGGCGAGAAGTGGCAGGACGCCGTCGCCGAGCATGAGCAGATGATTGACGCGCTGACGCGCCGCGACGCCCCGGCTATGCGCGAAGTACTGATGAGCCACCTGATCCACAAACGCGATGTGGTGGTCGAGCAGTTGCGCAGTGCCGCGTCTGCCGACGCCAATCAGTCTCGCGCCCTCGACAAACCCGCTTCGCGCGCACCTGCATGAACGCCCCACTCCCCTTGACAGTCACCCAGGGTGCCGCCCGAGATATCTATGACGATGTCGCCCGCGCCAGCAACGAAGTGGCGGGCCAGCTCGCCAAACGCTTGACGCAGGAAACCAGCGGCGAGGTGCTGTTCTCAAACGCCGACCGTGGCCGCTACGCCACCGACGCATCGATCTACCAGGTCATGCCGGTGGGCGTATTCGTGCCGCGAGACGCGGATGAGGTCAAGACCGCGCTCGACATTTGCCGCGACCTGCAGGTGCCCCTGGTCCCGCGCGGCGGCGGCACCAGCCAGTGCGGCCAAACCGTAGGTGCCGGGCTGGTCATCGACCATGCCAAACACGTCCGCAACATCCTTGAAATCGATGCCGAAAATCGCAGCGCAGTGGTCGAGCCCGGCATCGTGCTCGACCACCTCAATGCCGCGCTGAAAAAGCACGGGCTGTGGTACCCGGTCGATGTTTCGACCAGTGCGCAGGCCACGCTGGGCGGCATGGCGGGCAACAACTCCTGCGGCAGCCGCTCGATTGCGTACGGCAACATGGTTCACAACGTGCTGGGGGCCACTGCCTGGACGTCCGATGGCAGCCTGCTGGAACTCGGCCGCTACGACGCCGCGACGGGCCGGGCCAAAGTTCTGGGCGACCACGTGAAGGCGCTGGCCGATGCCTTGAGGCCCGAGCTCGCCGCACACTGGCCCAAGGTGCTGCGCCGCGTCGGCGGCTACAACCTCGACATCTTC
>JANOOO010000347.1:0-1778 GCA_031421375.1 Polaromonas sp. | reverse complement strand
TCCATGAACGCTCCCGCTCTCCCCACCTACGCCGACGTCGTCGCCGCAGCGGCCCGCCTCGACGGCCACGCGCACCGCACGCCGGTGCTGCAATCGCGCACCGTCAACGACGAATTCGGCGCTGAATTTTTCTTCAAGTGCGAGAACTTCCAGCGCATGGGTGCCTTCAAATTTCGCGGGGCCTTCAATGCGCTGTCGAGATTGGGCGAGGCCGAACGGCGAGCCGGCGTGCTGGCTTTTTCGTCGGGCAACCATGCGCAGGCGGTTGCGCTGTCAGGCCGGCTGCTCGGCATTAAAGCGACCATCATCATGCCCAGCGACGCACCGGCCAGCAAAGTCGCAGCCACTCAGGGCTACGGTGGCAAGGTGGTGTTCTACGACCGGTACACGGAAGACCGCGAGCAGCTCAGCCGCGAGCTGGCAAGCAAAGAGGGCTTGACGCTGATCCCGCCCTTCGACCATCCCGACGTGATTGCCGGGCAGGGCACGGCAGCGAAAGAATTGTTTGAAGAGGTCGGCCCGCTCGATTCGTTTTTTGTCTGCCTCGGCGGCGGCGGGCTGCTGTCGGGCTCGGCTCTGGCCACGCGCGCGCTGGCACCTGATTGCAAGCTCTACGGCGTCGAGCCCGAAGCCGGCAACGACGGCCAGCAATCGTTTCGCAGCGGAGCCATCGTCACCATCGCCACGCCGAAAACCATTGCCGACGGCGCGCAGACGACCGCGCTCGGCCAGCTGACGTTTCCGATCATTCGCCGTGACGTACACGACGTGCTGACCGTCAGTGACGCGCAACTGGTCGAGGCGATGCGCTTCATGGCGTCGCGCATGAAGATCATGGTCGAGCCGACGGGGTGCCTGGGCTTTGCGGCGGCGCGGGAGATGCGGCTAAGCCTGCGCGGGCAGCGGGTGGGAGTGTTGATCAGCGGCGGCAATATTGACCTGGCGCGCTTTTGTGAGTTGCTGGCGGCGTGAAGGTGCAGCCCCTCACCCCAGCCCTCTCCCGGAGGGCATGTGCGCTAACTTAGCGGCCTGGTGCAGCAATTCTTACTCCCTCTCCCTCCGGGAGAGGGCGGGGGTGAGGGCTTCCCGGTCCCGTTTTCAAGGGAGTGCGCTCGATCTTCCCACCCTCACCCTAGCCCTCTCCCGCCAGCGGGCGAGGGAAAAAGAAGCCGACTTTTTGCAAGTTAGCGCTTATGCCCCCGGGTACGGGGGAGAGGGGGCAAGACCAGAGTGCTTTCGGCCCCACATAACTCCTTGTCCCGCTTTCCGATCTGGCTGCAAGCGCTGATCAAACCGTCATAAAAAAAACACTCAAGGGTGCTTTTTTCTTTACCAGCAGGGGCCGCAGATCTGGCTTTGCCAGTCTGCAGGTGCCGTCCCCTGGAAGGGGAAAGGGCGCTACACGCAGTGAGCGCCAATAGGGGTGATGCAATTTTCTTCACTAGCGGGGGCCGCAGATCTGGCTTTGCCAGGCTGCAGGTGCCGTCCCCTGGAAGGGGAAAGGGCGCTACACGCAGTGAGCGTCAATAGGGGTGATGCAATTACTTCGCAGCCACCTGCTCAGCTACATAAATTTCAACCCGCCGATTCTTGTCGCGCCCTTGCTGCGTGCCGTTGTCGGAAATCGGCTCGCGCGCGCCGCGCCCGTCGGTCGAAAAGCGGGTGCGCGCCACGCCGCGGCTGACCAGGTAGTCACGCGCCGCGTCGGCCCGGTCAATTGACAGCGGGTTGTTGATCGCGTCGGAGCCGGTGTTGTCGGTGTGGCCGATGATGGTCAC
>JANOOO010000346.1:0-3089 GCA_031421375.1 Polaromonas sp. | reverse complement strand
CTGGAGATGGGGAAAAATTCAACCTTGCGCCCGGCCTCCTCAAAACCTCGCGCATCACGCCTTGCGCTTCATCGGCATCGTGACTGCCAGACCCCGCGTTAAGCACGACGAACAAAGGGCCGCTTCGCGCGGCGGCTTCAGCATTGGGTGAAGGCAAAAACATCGTCTTTACGATAGGCCAGCAGCGTCAGCCGCCCTGTCAGTCAAAGCCGGTTTCGCACCGGCTTGACCGGCCCTTCTAAATTGAAAGTCTGCGGTGTAATGATTCAGCCAGGGGCCGATTCAGCCGACCGAGCGTCTTCGGCCTACACGTCATCAGCCGCAGCATCACCCGGCCTCACCTCATCTGAACCGAGCCTGACACCGTGACCATCACCGTGCTTTTGCCCGCCTCGACAGGCACCGACGCGTCGGCCAGCTCGCCCCGCGCCTGTGCCGCCATCATGCGCGGACGCGGCTGAAAGCCGGAGTCGCTGGCACTGACTGCGACTTCACGCAAGGTGTAGCCGGCAAAACCAAAAGCCTTGGCTACCTCGGCCGCCTTGAGCTTGAATTGCGCAATCGCCACGCCCTGCGCTTCGGCCTCCGCGCGGATGCGCTGCTCGCGACTGAGCGCAAAGCCAACGTTGCCAATCGCCAACCCCTGAATCTTCCCCGCCGTGCTGGTGATACGGGCGAAGTCGCGGCCTTCGAGCACCAGCTCGGCACTGCCCTGCCAGCCGTTGATTTTCCCGGCCTTGTCATAGCGTGGATACAAACTGAAGTTACCGGTACGCACGTCTTGCTGGCCCGGCAGTGCGGTCAATTTGGCAACGGCCAGGGCGCTGTCAAGCACCTGCTTGAGTTGCGCCTGCACCGCAGCCGCATCAAACCCGCCCAGGCTGGTAGTCAGCGTGATCGCCAGCAAGTCCTGTTGCACCTCGACGGAGCCGCTCGCCGACATCTGTGCGACATCCTGCAGCGGCGGTGGCGCAGCGCTGGGCTGTGCCAGTGCGGCACTGCCGACCAGCAAAATGAACGCGAACGCAGCCCGGCGGGCATGGCTAAAAGTTGAAAACATGTGTTGTGCGTTGTTATGGATTGAGGTGAAAAGCAGGAGGTGGGAGGCAGGAGGTGGGAGGTGAGGCGTGCGAATCTGCAGATGCAAGGCAAGAAAAAACGCCTGCACCGTATCTGAGGTCGACCGGAAGAGATCCTCCCACCTTGCAACGCCGAGAATGGTGGCATCAACCTACAAGCAACTGTGTAACACTGTGTCAAAGTGGCATGAAAACGCGCTAATCGCGTTTTTCCGCCGCCAAAATGGCGCTGTTACAACTTGGGAAGCCACCATGTCACAAGCTCAAACCAATCCACGCGCCGACAAGATTCTGATCCTTGACGACGATGCCCGCATTCGCGATCTGCTGCGCCGCTATCTCGCCCAGGAGGGCTTTGAGGTCATCCTGGCCGAAGACAGCAAAGCCCTGAACCGCATCATGCTGCGCGATTCAGTCGATCTGCTGGTTCTGGACCTGATGATGCCGGGCGAAGACGGCTTGTCCATCTGCCGCCGGCTGCGCGCCGCCAATGACAAAACGCCCATCATCATGCTGACGGCCAAGGGCGAAGACGTGGACCGGATAGTCGGGCTCGAAGTGGGCGCCGACGACTATCTCGCCAAACCCTTTAACCCGCGCGAGCTGCTGGCCCGCATTCATGCGGTGCTGCGCCGCCGCCCGACGGTTGAAGTGCCGGGCGCGCCGTCGAGCGATCAAGAGGTCGTCACTTTTGGGCCGTTTTCATTCGACATGGGTCTGCGTACCCTGCACAAAAATGGAGAAGAACTGCCGCTGACAACCGGCGAGTTCGCCATGCTGAAAACGCTGGTTCGTCACCCGCGCCAGCCCCTGTCCCGCGAGAAGCTGGCGCAGCTGGCGCGTGGCCGCGAGTTCGAGCCCTTTGACCGCAGCCTGGACGTGCAGGTCTCGCGTCTTCGCAAACTGGTCGAAACTGATGCGGCGGTGCCGCGCTATATCCAGACGGTATGGGGTGTAGGCTACGTTTTCGTGCCGGACGGCACCAACTAGGCTGGCGACCCGGCGCGCCCGGCGCACCCGGTGTGATCGGGCATGCCGGGCATGGACTAATCGGGCGTCATGCCAAACAATTGCTTTAACGAGACCCACCCGACCTGGACCACTCAAGCGTCCGCCAGCCCTGAATGCAAGTCACCCACTCCGCCCTTCCGCCCGAGACAGTGCCCGCCCCGCTCGAGACAGCGCCCGCCCTGCTCGACATGCGGCCCAGGCGCGGGCTCAACCTGTTTTGGCGGACCTTTTTCTTTCTGGCGCTGCTGATGTTCGGCTCGATCTTTGCCTGGCTGCAAACATTTCGGGCACTTGAGTCCGAGCCGCGCGCGATTCAAGATGCCCAGCAACTCGCGTCTCTGGTCAACCTCAGTCGCGCCGCGCTGCGTTACTCCGACTCCATCACCCGGGTCGCGCTGATCAAGACGCTGGCCGACGAAGAGCGGGTGCGCATCAGCCCGCGTGAACCGGCAGACGTTTTCGAGGTTTTTGACGGCGACGAATTCGGCCAGCGCATCACCACCGAGCTCAAGGCGCGCCTCGGGGCTGGCACGGTGGTGGCGAACAGTGTTAACGGTCAGAAAGGACTGTGGGTCGGCTTTGCGATTGACGGCGACGGGTACTGGCTGCTGGCTGATGCTTCCAAAGTCGGGCCGTCGCGCGGCAGCACCTGGGCCATCTGGCTGATGACGGCTGCGGCGATGTCGCTGCTCGGCGCGGCGCTGATCGCGCGGCTCATCAACCGCCCGCTCAAGCAGCTGTCGTTTGCGGCCAGCCGCATGCGCGACGGCGACTTTGACGCCAGCCTGCTCGACGAGAAAGTCGCCACCAGCGAGATTCGTGAAGTCAACATCGGCTTTAACCGCATGGCCGAGCAGCTCTCCAAGATTGAGCAAGACCGCGTCATCATGCTGGCCGGTATTTCGCACGATCTGCGCACACCGCTGGCGCGCCTGCGGCTGGAAACCGAATTGAGTGTGGCCGACTCGGACGCCCGTGATCACATGGTTGCAGACATCG
>JANOOO010000345.1:0-3092 GCA_031421375.1 Polaromonas sp. | reverse complement strand
TTGCGCGACCCTCGGCCCGGCGTCTATCGGTCGCGCTAAAAAGTTATAAAAATCGTCGATGGCTCCGGCGCGCCAGGGATGCGCGGATTTATTCACGCGGAATCGTGGCGCCTGGATTGGGATGGGCTGCAAGGCGGTTTTAGTTCCGACATAACTTGAGTACAAGTTAGTCTTCACTTCAACTTCGTTGTTGCAGCAAATATCGGCAATTTTTGCAAGAAAACCAACGCGGCAGACCCTTCAGCCCAGGTGATCACGAACCGCGCTTAATAAATCCGCGCTTCCCTAGTTTTAGGCCGCGTTGATGTGCGAAGCCATGGCGCTGACGATCACGCGCGTAAGCTCTTCCTGCAAATCAAAAATATTGCCGTGTACCCGGTCATAGCGTTCAGCCCAGACGTGCCCGCCCGTTAGCGCGTCAATCAGCTGCACCACCACGCGCACGCGCGGCCCGGCGCGGCGCACGCTGCCCTCGACCACGTAGCGCACACCCAGTTCGCGCGAAACGCTGCGCACGTCCACCGCCTGCCCTTTGTAGGTGAAAGCCGAGGTGCGGGCGATGACGAACAGGCCGGGAAAGCGGGCCAGCTCAGTGGTGATGTCCTCGGTCACGCCATCGGCAAACCAGGCCAGCTGCGGGTCGTCACCGAAATTGAGAAAGGGCAGCACGACGACTGAGGGCTTGCCCGGCAAAGCGACCCGTGACCGGGCCGACACGGCGAGCGGCTCGCGGCCTGGTGCGACCGCCTTGACTTCGAGCCCGAAGCGGTAGCCGTACCCCGTCACCGTGACCAGTGCCTGCGGGCCCAGCAGCTTTCGCAAGCCTGAAACCTGCACGTTAAGGTTGTTCTGGCCCACTACCCTGCCTGGCCAGACGCTTGCAAGCAGTTCGTCTTTGTCAACCACTCGGCCTCGGCGCTCAATCAGGCAAAGCAACAAATCGAAGGCCCGCGCACCCAACAGGACTGGCCGCGCACCCATGAGCAATTGCCGGGTTGCGGGCAACAGCTCAAATTGATTGAATCGAAAACACAGGGGCATGGCGGCGTTCTGGGCGGATTTGGCCCGGGGCATGCCGCTGAACTGCGACGTACCTCAATAGCTGAATTTTGAATGCTTTTACATCATGCGGTTTGTAGAATATTCCCGCATTTTCAGGCCGCTTTTTACCGTCGGTTTACGCTGAAACCGCGTCTGTGGCCAGACCCGCCGCCAGCCTTCGACTGCGCGCACGAGAACTGATCAGTCGCTATAAAAAGCAGAGCTTATTGCGCCCGTATTTGCTGGGCTTGAAGCCATTTCAACTACTTTTTTGGCAAGAAAAGCAGCCAGTAAACCAGCAAGGCATTGACCAGCACGCTGACAGCCAGCGCAATCTTCCACAGCGCTGCCGGGTCGCGCTGCACCAGAGGTGTGGACTGCGGTGCGGTCAGGGGCCGCGATGCGCCGCGCTCCAGCGCCAGCAGCATTTCTTCGGCGGTTTCAAAGCGTTGGCGTTTGCTGCGCGCGACGGCCTTGAGCACGACGTGGTCAAGCCAGATCGGCACCTCGGGGTTGTGGCGACTTGGCGCAACCGGGTCGCGGTAGTAGCGCCCCAACTGGTAGGGCAGCACCTCGCCATAAGGCAGCTTGCCGGTGAGCAACTGGTAGAGCGTGACGCCCAAAGCGAACAGATCGCTTTGCGCGTCGGCGGGCTCGTTTTTTTCGTCACTACCGGCGCTGTCCGCACTGCGGCCATGACCCCACTGCTCGGGGTTGATGTAACTCGGCGTGCCCGCGTGCAGCACGCGCATCGCGGCCGGCTCGCGGCCTGACAGCGCGACGCCGAGGTCGAGCAGGCGAAGCTGGCCGCTCTCGTCCTGGTGCAGGTTGGCCGGTTTGATGTCGCGGTGAATCACGCCCTGGCGGTGCAGCCGGCCGATTGCGGTGGCAGCCTGCACCGCGATGTGCAGCAGTTGCGGCAGGCCGAAGCGGTGCTTGCGATTGAGCAGCTGTTGCAGCGTCTCGCCGGCATGCCAGTCGTAGAGCAGATAGAACGCGCTGCGCTCGCCGCCGCCGGTTCCGCCCGGAATGGCTTGATGCAAATGCACGAAATGCCCGGCCATGCTGGACGACTGCATGCGCCGGGCCAGCCAGGCTTCGTGCGCGAGCATGGCCCGCTCTTCGGGGTCGTGGGCGCGTGAGGGGTGGAGGGTTTTGAGCGCGTAAAGCCGCTGGCTTTCAGCAGCACGAACCTGGTAGAGCACGTTGATGCCGTTATCGGCAATCACGGCGGTCACGCTCAAGCCGTCAAGGCTGTCGCCAAGTTTCAGGCGCGGCGCAACCGGCAGCGCCATGGAGCGCCGGGTTTCGTCGCGCAGGCTGGCGTCGAGCAGACCGCGAACCCGCACCACCAGCGCGGTGGCGTTGTCGGCACTGCCGGCTGCGAGTGCTGCCTCGACCAGACGCGCGCTGAGTGCCTGCGCGTCTTCGGCGCTGGCAACCGGCGAATCCGAAGCGGGCATCTGCGCGGGCACTTGCGCGACCAGCAGCGCATGCAAGCGCTTCTGAGCCAGCGCGCCGTGTACGCCGTCAGTCAGCAGCACAAACACATCGCCGACCTGCAGCTCGCCCTGCGCGTAATCAACAACCAGCGTGTCTTCAGCGCCGACGCAGCGCAGCAGCTGGTTTTTGAAGTCGGGGTGACTGACAGCGTGGTCGCTGCTCAATTGCACCAGCACACCGGCACGCAGCAGGTAGGCCCGGCTGTCGCCGACATGCGCCAGCGCATACGACTGGCCGCGCAGCACCACGGCAGTCAGCGTGGTCAGCCCGATGGCGGGATGCCGCCGACGGTTGATGCCGGCCAGCCAGGCGTTTTGCGCGCTGATGATGCGGTCAAGCGCGACCGTCGTGTCCCAGGTATCAAGCGTGCCGTAGTAGTCGCGCACCAGACTGGTGACGGTGGTTTGCGCGGCCTCCTTTCCCATGCCGCCGGTGCTGACGCCGTCGGCAATCGCGACGATGCAGCCCATGCCCTCCTGGCCCGGCTCGGGCAGCATCGCAGCGCAAAAATCCTCATTGATTTCGCGCTTGCCGGTGCGGGTGGTGTA
>JANOOO010000344.1:0-17771 GCA_031421375.1 Polaromonas sp. | reverse complement strand
ATCGTGTTTGCCATCAACAAGCTCGATGCGGTGGACGACCCGGCGCTGGCTTTCACGCATATTCGCGCGGCGCTAAAGCGCTTTGCTGACGAAGCCGGCATCGCCGTCCAGGCCGTCGTTCCGGTTTCCGCGCTGAAGGGCTCCAATGTGGTCGATGCGGTGCCCGGCTGGTGCGGCTACACGGGGCCGAGCCTGCTGCAAATTCTGGAGCAGCTTCCAGCCACACCGCCCGACTCGGGTCTTTCGTTTTCCATGTCGGTGCAGTGGGTCGAGAAGTTTTCATCGAGCAGCGACACCGCTCAGGGGCGGCGAATTTTCTGGGGTCGCGTTGCCACCGGTGTGCTGCGCGCGGGGCAACGCATCACCGTCATGCCCGGTAGCCGGTGCGCCACCGTGGCGAGTGTGCTCAACGCGACCCGCCAATCCGCCTCAGTCCCAGCGGGGCGCAGCGCGGGCTTGATTTTTGATCGCGAGCTCGACATCTCGCGTGGCGACTGCTTGCTTGAAGACGAGCCAGAAGGCGCTGCGACCGGGCAGAAAGACATTCGCGCCACCCTTGCCTGGCTGGACGACGAGGCAGCGGTGCCTGGTCGCACCTATTGGGCCTTGCACGGGCATCGGTGGGTCAAGGCCAAAATTAAACGCATCGTCAATCAGCTTGACATTCATTCGCTGCAAACGCACGAAGCCCATGCGCTGCCGGCCAACGCGATCGGCGAGGTGGAGCTGTCGTTCCTGGAGCCATTGGCTGTGCTGCCCTTCGCCGAGTCACGCCTGCGCGGCTCGCTGGTGCTGATCGACATGGCCTCACACCGAACCGCTGGCGCCGTATTGGTCACCTGATCAACAGCGTAGTCCGCTCGCCGCTTGAGGTTAAAAATCAGCGACGAGTGCCTGTCTGGAAACCTTCTAAAATTGAGGGTTTCCACGGGTCACGTCGCCCCGCCAGCCTTCTCAAAAAAATATGACCCACATCGTCTCTGAATCGTGCATCCGCTGCAAATACACCGACTGCGTGGACGTTTGCCCGGTCGATTGCTTTCGGGAAGGCCCCAACATGCTGGTGATCGACCCCGACGAATGCATTGACTGCGCCGTCTGCATTCCCGAGTGCCCGGTTAATGCGATTTATGCCGAGGAAGATGTGCCGGCCGACCAGATCAAGTTCATCGCGCTCAATGTTGAGTTGAGCCGCGCGGCGGGCTGGAAAAGCATCACCAAACGCAAACCCGCGCTGCCCGATGCCGACGACTGGAAAGACAAAACCGACAAGCTCGCCGAGCTGGTCCGTTGATTTTTTGACAAGAAACATGAAGCTTATGGACGCGCAAGTCAACCAGGAAGTCATCAACACGGCCGTGCTGCACGACGGGCCGATAGAGACCGACGCGATCATCGTCGGAGCCGGGCCGGTCGGCCTGTTCCAGGTGTTCGAGCTCGGACTACTGGAGATCAAGGCGCACGTCATTGACTCGCTGGCCTACGCCGGTGGCCAGTGCATTGAGCTGTATCCCGACAAGCCGATTTATGACATTCCAGCCGTACCTGTTTGTACCGGCAAGGAGCTGACTGACAGCCTGCTCAAGCAGATTGCGCCCTTTGGCGCGACCTTCCATTTCGGGCAGGAGGTCAGCACGGTTGAACGTCAGGGCGACGGGCGCTTTTATGTCGAGACTTCACGTGGCACCCGGTTTTTAACCAAGACAATTTTTATCGCGGCGGGCGTGGGTGCGTTTCAGCCCAAGCTGTTGCGGGTTGTTGGGCTGGACCAGTTCAACGACACGCAATTGTTTTACCGAGTGAAGAGCCCGGCAAATTTTTCTGGCAAGAATGTAGTGGTCGTCGGCGGCGGCGATTCCGCACTCGACTGGGCTTTGAACTTCGTCGTCGATGGCCCGAACAGGGCCGAGAGCGTGATTCTGATTCACCGCCGTGACGGCTTCAAGGCGGCCCCCGCGAGCGTGGCCAAAATGAAGGCGCTTTGCGATGCCCACGAGATGCAGTTCATCGTCGGACAGGTAACCGGCTACGTCGAAAAAGACGGCCGTCTGGTGGGCGCCAAGGTCACCGGCGCTGATGGCGTAACCCGCGTTGTGCCGCTCGACGTGCTGCTGGTGTTTTTTGGCTTGAGCCCCAAGCTCGGCCCGATTGCCGAGTGGGGTCTTGACATTGAACGCAAGCAGCTGCGGGTCGATACGGAGAAGTTTTCAACCAGCACGCCAGGCATTTTTGCGGTTGGTGACATCAACACCTATCCGGGTAAAAAGAAACTGATTTTGAGCGGCTTCCATGAGTGTGCGCTGGCGGCGTTTGGTGCCGCGCCGATCATCTTTCCCGACAAGAAAATTCATCTTCAGTACACCACGACGAGCCCGAAGCTGCATAAGGTTTTAGGTGTCGAATCGCCGGTTTTTGACTGACGCGCTGCGCTGCATTGCCCTGCGCAGTGAATTGAAGAGCCCGCCCCGCGCGGGCTTTTTTTGCTCGCTTGCCGTCAACGCAAGCGCGTCGTCTGCATGACCTCAGGCTTGAAACCGTGGTTCAGCGGCCCGCCCCCCGCGCCGGTGCGCACGTCGGCACCTGCAAGCAGCGCCGAACGCACATAGAGACGGGCTAGTTCGCACGCGTCCTGCAGTGTGTGGCCCTTAGCGAGGTAAACAGCGATGGCCGAAGACAAGGTGCAACCGGTGCCGTGGGTGTTGCGGGTGGCGATACGCGCAGCGCGCATCCAGTGCATCAATCCGTCATGCGTCATCAGCAAATCACTGACCACATCGCCGTGCAGATGCCCGCCTTTGATCAAGACCGCCCGCGCGCCCAGCCCGAGCAGCGTTCGCGCCGCAGCTTCCATCGCGGCCTCGTCGGCCAGCGGACGCCCGACCAGCAACGCAGCCTCGTCCAGGTTGGGCGTGACCAGCCGTGCGCGAGGCAACAGATCCCGCACCAGCGTCGTCACAGCCGCGCTATCGATCAACACGGCACCGCTGGTCGCAACCATCACGGGGTCAAGAACGATATTTTTCAAGGCATGCCGGTCAATGGCTTGCGCCACAACGGCCACGCATTCTGGCGAATGCAGCATGCCGATCTTCACGGCATGGGCCCCCATGTCGTCGATAACCGCGTCGATCTGGTCGCGCAAGATGTCTGGTGGCACGCCGTGAATGGAGCGAACGCCCTGCGTGTTCTGGGCCGTCAGCGCGGTGATCGCCGTCATGCCGTAGCAGCCCAGCGCAGCAATGGTTTTCAGGTCAGCCTGAATACCCGCACCGCCACTGCTGTCTGAGCCCGCAATGGTGAGCACACGCCGATATTCGAGTTGAGGGCCTTGTTCCATTGCTGCGCTTGAAAGCTGCTGGCGGGCTTGCCAGCGAGTTGAATTATCCGATTTTGCGCCTGGTGCAGCGCCGATCGATGTAAGCCAGACAAGCCATGAAAACGCCTTGCAAAAAGCAAAAAAAAGCCCTGTCACATCGCAACAAGGCTTTCATAAAACTCGAATATTCTTTGGCTCCTCAACCTGGGCTCGAACCAGGGACCTACGGATTAACAGTCCGGCGCTCTACCAACTGAGCTATTGAGGAACAGCCTCAGATTATAGCGTGGCTTTGCAGGAGCCTGACGGGCCACTTCCTCGTTCAGTCAGTGCGCATTCGGACGCGGATGCACGCAGAAAATTCGGAACGTAAAACCTGAAAAAACCCTGCACGCGACAATCCGCACGCGTCCGATAATTGCATTGGCGCAATGGCCTTTTCAAACAATGACTCAACACACTGCACCGCTTCCCTGGCTCTCTGAGCATGATCGCTTTCCGGCTGTTTCACGAGCCTGGACCGCGATGGATCCTGCTCCCGGTTTGCTGGCTGCAGGTGGTACGCTGGCAGTGCCCACGCTGGTGGATGCCTATTCGCAGGGCATCTTTCCATGGTTCAGCGCGGGTCAGCCGATTCTTTGGTGGAGCCCCGATCCGCGCATGACACTGCAACCGCGCAACTTCAAAATTAGCCGTTCGTTAGCCAAAAAACTGGCGCGGTTTCGCATCGATCCCGCCTGTGAGATACGCGTGGACCACGCCTTTGGCAACGTGATCGAGAGTTGTGCCGGAAAACCCCGCTCGGGACAAAGCGGCACCTGGATCGTTCCGGAAATGGTCCATGCCTACACCGCACTGCACCACGCGGGCCATGCCCACAGCGTCGAAACCTGGGTCGAAGGCGAGCTGGCAGGAGGGCTTTACTGCGTCAACCTCGGCGCAATGGTTTACGGTGAATCGATGTTTGCCCATCAAACTGACGCGTCGAAAATTGCACTGGCGGCGCTTGTGTGTTTTTGCATCTCTCACCAGATCGAGCTGATCGATTGTCAGCAAAACACGCAGCATCTGGCTTCATTGGGTGCGTGCGAAATGGATCGAACCCAATTTCTGGAGCAGATTCAGAGGAATGTGCAGCAACCCGCGCCGCGCTGGCAGTTCCTGCCGGCCTGCTGGGACGCGATTTCAAACCTGCAAGGCTTGCTGAGCAAATGACCCACCCCAAGGAATTGCCACTTCAGGCGCTGCAGTTCTATGCCACCGCACCGTATCCGTGCAGCTATCTTGCCGGTCAACAGGCACGTTCACAGGTGGCAACGCCGAGTCATCTGATTCACAACGATGCGTACTCTGATTTGGTCGCAGGCGGGTTTCGTCGCAGTGGTTTGTTTACTTATCGGCCTTACTGCGATGGCTGCCGCGCCTGTGTGCCGCTCCGGGTGCCGGTCGATGCTTTCAAGCCGGACCGCAGCCAACGCCGCGCCGACTCGCGTCACAGCCAGCTCCATTCGCGCGCACTGAAGCTGGGTTTCTCAGCTGAACACTATCAGCTCTACTTGCGCTACCAGAAATACCGGCACGCCGGTGGCGGCATGGATCACGACAGCATTGACCAATACACCCAATTTCTGCTTCAAAGCCGCGTGAACTCAAGACTCGTTGAGTTTCGAGAGCCCGATGGAGATGGCGGCACCGGTGCGTTAGTGATGGTGTCGATACTGGACGTGCTACAAGACGGTCTGTCTGCGGTTTACACGTTCTACGAACCGGACAGCCGGGCCAGTTATGGCACCTACAGCGTGCTCTGGCAAATCCGCCAGGCGCAAAGTCTTGGCTTGCCCTATGTCTATTTAGGCTACTGGATCGCCAACAGTCCCAAGATGAATTACAAGGCGAGCTTCAGGCCACACGAGTTGCTTGAGGGCGGAACGTGGCAGCGCCCGAGACATCAATGATCCGAAATTTCGCAGGGTAAAATTTCGGACACGGTGCCTGTCCCAATGAAACAAACTCAATCGGCGTCTGCCCCCCTCAAGCCCAACGTGCAGGTCATTGAGCGCATCATCAATTTGCTTGACATTCTTGCCAACCGCGAAGATGCCATGTCGCTGAAAGAAGTCAGTGAAAAATCCGGTTTGCACCCATCAACGGCACATCGAATACTCAATGATCTGGTGACAGGACGGCTGGTGGAGAGGCCCGCTCCGGGGAGTTATCGACTTGGAATGCGCTTGCTGGAGCTGGGCAATCTGGTCAAGGGCCGGTTAAACGTACGTGATGCTGCATTGGCACCGATGCGCGAGTTGCACAAGATCACGCAACAGCCGGTCAATCTAAGCATGCGCCAAGGCGACGAAATTGTTTATGTTGAGCGCGCCTACAGTGAGCGATCCGGCATGCAGGTGGTCCGTGCGATAGGTGGACGGGCCCCGCTTCACCTGACATCGGTCGGAAAGCTATTTCTCGCCTGCGATGACCCACAACGGCTACGAGCCTACGCAACCCGCACCGGTCTTACTGGGCACACGCGCAACAGCATTACGCAGTTGAGCGTCCTGGAGCGGGAATTGGCCAAAGCCCGCCAGTACGGTATCGCACGGGACAACGAAGAGCTTGAGTTAGGCGTGCGCTGCATGGCCGCTGGCATTTACGACGACCAAAGCCGCCTGATCGCAGGGCTGTCGATCTCATCACCGGCGGACCGGCTTGATGAAGCCTGGTTACCGAAGCTCCAGGAAACGGCGAACGAGATCTCAGCCGCGCTGGGCTATCGTTCGACTTGAACCTCCAGGACGCCGCCTGGCGGACTGCTTTGCTGGTCCCGTCAATCAGCCGGCTACGTTTTTCATAGAGTTGCCCAGCTGAATTTTCGGCTCAACGCCTGGGGATGACTCGACCCATTTGCGAACCCGCTCCGCGTCGCCCAATCTGCTGAGCTTCCCGGCAGAATCAAGAAACACCATGATCAGCTTTCGACCAGCGATGTTGGTCTGCATCACCAGACACTGGCCGGCCTCCGAGATGTAGCCCGTTTTTTGCAAGCCGATGTCCCAGCCCGGATTTTTGACGAGCCGATTGGTGTTGCTGTACTGAAGCATCTTGCTTCCAACCGCCACCTGATAGCCTTCGGAAGTGGAAAGCTCCCGCAAAACAGGGTCGGCGTGCGCGGCGATGACCAGCGTGGCGAGATCGCGCGCGCTGGACTGATTGCGGCTTGATAGCCCAGTCGGCTCAACATAAACTGTGTCGGTCATGCCAAGCGAAAGCGCTTTAGCGTTCATTAATTTGACAAATGCC
Source organism: Polaromonas sp. (assembly GCA_031421375.1). GTDB lineage: Bacteria > Pseudomonadota > Gammaproteobacteria > Burkholderiales > Burkholderiaceae_C > Polaromonas. Next base: position 11,158 of record JANOOO010000344.1, on the reverse strand, counting down.
GACATGCCGCCAGGGTAAGAGCGGCCCAGGGCGTGTGCCGCGCGGTTTTCACTCGACATCAGCGCCAGGTGCAGCAAATCGCCGCGCGTCAGTTCAGCGCCCACTTTGAGGCGTGACCGGCTGCCCTTTTCGGTGTCAACGTCGGCGTCCGTAACGGCGATGACTTCGTCCATCCGCAAGCCTGCTTCGGTGATGACGACGCCGGTCATAAGCTTGGTCAGGGAAGCAATGGGCAGGATTGCCTGATCATTCTTGCTAAACAGGACTTCGCGGGTGTCCTGATCCAAAACGAGGGCAACGCTGGATTTCAGATCCAGTAAATCCTGTGACCCGTGGAGCCCCGCCAGTTGCCCGAACGAGGGCTTGGCCGGAATCAGCGCCAGCACACGCACAGCACGCTTGCTTTTGATGGCCGTCTGCGCGCCGCGACGCACGGCAACCACTTTCTTCAAAGAAGATATTTTGGTGACCTGCGGTTTTTTTGCCTGGACTCGCTTAGGCGCTTCAGCCTGCGCAGCAGAAAATCCGAAGACTCCGGCTAAAACCAGCATCCCGCCGAACATTTTTACGACGCGGGTAAAAGCTTGGTGTTGCATGGTTGGGCACCTCTGGGGGTAGGAGGGTGGGCCGAATTGGTGTTTCACAGTGTATAGAAACTTAAAAAGTTACGCAATATCAGAAACTTGCGTTACTTTTCTCTAAATCGCTTGAAGACCCGCCCATTGCCCCACCGACACCCCCGTCTGCTCAAAAACGCCACGCGCCAATCAGCTGCGGCTAACCTTGCGCCGCCACCCGATCAGCCTTGCTTTGCAACTTGTTAAGCGCACTTAAATAAGCTTTTGCAGACGCCACCACGATGTCCGGGTCCGAGCCGACGCCGTTTACAACACGACCACTGTTCTGAAGACGAACCGTGACTTCCCCCTGGCTCTCCGTGGACCCGCTGATGGCGTTGACTGAATACAACACCATTTCCGCGCCACTGCGCACTTGCGCCTCGATCGCTTTTAAGGACGCATCAACCGGGCCGTTCCCATCGGATGCGCTACGGACCTCAACGCCGGCCACTTTGAAAACGATGCTGGCTTGTGGTCGCTCGCCGGTCTCGCTGTGTTGCGAAAGCGAAACGAATGAGAACTGCTCGTTCTCCGGCTTCACGCTTTCGTCGCTGACGAGAGCCAGTATGTCTTCGTCAAAAATCTGGCTTTTCCGGTCTGCCAGCTCCTTGAACCTGGCAAATGCCGCGTTCACTTCGGTTTCACTCTCGAGCTGCACACCGAGGTCCTGCAAGCGCTGCTTGAATGCATTACGCCCGCTGAGCTTGCCCAGAACCATCTTGCTGGCGCTCCAGCCGACATCCTCGGCGCGCATGATCTCGTAAGTTTCGCGCGCTTTGAGCATGCCGTCCTGATGAATGCCTGATGCATGGGCAAACGCGTTGGCCCCAACCACCGCCTTGTTCGGCTGCACCACGAAGCCGGTCGTCTGGCTCACCATGCGGCTGGCCGCCACGATGTGCAGTGGATCGATGTTCATCTCAAGGTTGAAGTAGTCCTTGCGAGTCCTCACGGCCATGACGATTTCTTCAAGCGAGCAATTACCCGCACGTTCACCCAGGCCGTTAATGGTGCATTCAACCTGCCTGGCTCCGCCAATTTTGACGCCGGCCAGGGAGTTGGCGACGGCCATTCCGAGATCGTTGTGGCAATGCACCGACCAGATTGCCTTGTCGCTGTTTGGAACCCGCTCGCGCAGGGTTTTGATGAAATTTCCGTACAGCTCAGGCACCGCGTAGCCAACGGTATCGGGCACGTTAATGGTGGTCGCCCCTTCCTTGATCACCGCTTCGAGCACCCGGCAGAGGTAATCGACATCACTTCGGTAGCCGTCTTCAGGGCTGAACTCGACATCGGCTACGAGGTTGCGCGCAAACCGCACCGAAAGCTTCGCCTGCTCCAAAACCTGCTCTGGCGTCATGCGCAGCTTTTTTTCCATGTGCAGCGCACTGGTAGCGATGAAGGTATGAATGCGCGGGAGGGCCGCGCCTTTCAGCGCTTCGGCTGCGCGCGAAATGTCGCGGTCGTTGGCGCGGGACAACGAGCAGATCGACGAATCCCGAATCGCTTTGGCAATCGCCTGTACGGCCTCGAAATCCCCGTTGGAGCTGGCAGCAAAACCGGCTTCGATGACATCAACCTTGAGCCGCTCCAGCTGGCGCGCAATGCGCAGTTTTTCGTCGCGCGTCATCGACGCTCCGGGCGACTGTTCACCGTCGCGAAGCGTGGTGTCGAAAATGATTAATTTGTCGGTCATGGCAAGTCCTTCAACGCTTTTATTCAACCAGGAAGTCGCGCCAAAATGACGCGGATAAAAAAACCAGCAACCCAATGAAAAGCGGCCCGTTGCTGATGCAAACGGGCCGCTGGATTGGGTGTACGCGTGTGCGCTACCGACTCCGCCCGTTGGCAGATAGCAGTAGTGCTAGGGAGATGCGTGTCATGGCAGGCAATGTATCACAACGCGGAGAACGCGAGCGGTGCAAGGGCTCTGGCTATTTGTGCATGCCGCGCTCTTCAGGCTCGTCAGTCGAGGTCGAGATCACACTGGTCTGAATTCCCTTGGCGCGCCGCCAGCCGTAAAGCGCATAGCCAGAAAACCCATACAGGATGAACAGCGCAAAGAGCACCGTGGGCGGGTCGATGTTGATGATCGCGATGCCCAGCGCAATCGTCACGATCACGGCAAAGGGCACGCTGCGCTTGAGACTCAAATCCTTGAAGCTGTAAAACGGCACGTTGGTCACCATGGTGAGGCCGGAATACAGGGTCAGGGCGAACATGATCCAGCTCACCTCCTCGCCCTCGATGCCTGCATCGGTCATCAACCAGATAAAGCCGGCCATCAACGCCGCTGCCGCCGGCGAAGGCAAGCCCTGAAAGAAACGCTTGTCAACCACCGCCGTATTGACGTTAAAGCGCGCCAGTCGCAAAGCGGCACACGAGCAGTACACAAAGGCAGCGAACCAGCCCCAGCGGTTAAGCGTACTCAGGGACCACACGTAGGCGATTAAGGCCGGCGCCGCACCAAATGAGACCATATCGGACAACGAGTCCATCTGCTCGCCGAACGCGCTCTGGGTGTTGGTCATGCGGGCCACGCGGCCGTCCAGGCTGTCCAGCACCATGGCACAAAAAACGCCGATTGCGGCCTGATCAAAGCGGCCGTTAAACGCCATCACGATGGAATAAAAGCCGCCAAACAGCGCGGCGAGCGTAAACAGGTTGGGCAACACGTAAATGCCCTTTCGGCGTTTACGCACCAGCACCTCAGTCGAAACACCGTCGCTTTTGTCGCCATCATGCATAAAAATCCTTCATGAACCAGTCAATACGGGCGCGAGCAGCTACTAAAAGTATAGCGACTGCGCACTGCGGTGGCGGCGTCAAATGTAGCCGACAACACGAAAAAAGCCGCGCAAAAAATGCGCGGCCTCCATGTGCCCAGCCTGCCGGGCCGGCATCAGTTGCGGGTTTGGTCCACCAGCTTGTTTTTCTTGATCCACGGCATCATGGCGCGCAGCTTTTCGCCAACAATCTCGATCTGATGCTCGGAATTCAGACGGCGGCGGCTGATCAAGGTGGCAGCACCAGCCTGGTTCTCAAGCAAAAAGCTCTTGGCGTATTCACCCGTCTGAATGTCTTTCAGCACGGCACGCATGGTTTTCCTGGTCTCTTCGTTGATGATGCGCGGGCCGGTGACGTACTCGCCGTATTCTGCGTTGTTCGAGATCGAGTAGTTCATGTTGGCAATGCCGCCTTCGTAGATCAAATCGACGATCAACTTCAGCTCATGCAGACATTCAAAGTAAGCCATTTCAGGGGCGTAGCCGGCTTCGACCAGCGTCTCGAAACCCGCCTTGATCAGTTCAACCGTGCCGCCGCAAAGAACGGCCTGCTCGCCGAACAAATCGGTCTCGGTTTCTTCCCGGAAATTGGTTTCGATGATGCCGGCTTTGCCGCCACCATTGGCCATTGCGTAGCTGAGCGCCAGGTCGCGCGCCTTGCCGCTTTTGTCTTGATGCACGGCAACCAGATGCGGCACGCCGCCGCCCTGGGTGTAGGTATTGCGCACAGTGTGGCCGGGGGCCTTCGGCGCAACCATCCACACATCAAGGTCGGCGCGCGGAATGACCGCGCCGTAATGCACATTGAAGCCGTGTGCGAACACCAGCGAGGCACCCTGCTTGATATTCGGCGCGATGTCGTTTTTGTAAACCGTTCCAATTTGCTCGTCGGGCAGCAAGATCATGACGACATCGGCAGATTTGACTGCGTCGGCGACTTCGGCCACCTTCAGGCCGGCTTTTTCTACCTTGGGCCATGATGCCCCGCCCTTGCGCAAACCCACAACGACCTTGACGCCGCTGTCGTTTAAATTCTGCGCATGTGCATGCCCCTGGCTACCGTAACCAATGATGGCCACGGTTTTGCCTTTGATCAGGCTCAGGTCGCAATCTTTGTCGTAAAAAACTTTCATCTTTATTCTCCGAAATAGTGTCTGGCGAAAATGCCCATCGACAGGCTCAGGGCGAACGATTAACGCTTGTCGCCACTTTCTTTTGCATCCGTTTGCGTTGAGCCCGCCGAAACGCGCGCACGGAGAACTGAAAAATCAAACCCGCAGGATTCTCTCACCCCGCCCGATGCCGCTGGCACCCGTGCGAACCGTCTCCAGAATCGCGCTGCGCTCAATGGCTTCCAAAAACGCGTCGTTCTTCGACTGGTCGCCGGTCAGCTCGATGGTGTAGCTTTTGTCTGTCACGTCAATGATCCGGCCGCGGAAAATATCGGCCAGGCGCTTCATCTCCTCGCGCTCCTTGCCGACTGCGCGCACCTTGACCATCATCAACTCGCGTTCGGTGTAAGCGCCTTCAGTCAGATTGACAACCTTGACGACCTCAATCAAGCGATTGAGATGCTTGGTAATTTGCTCGATCACGTCGTCGGAACCAGCCGTCTGGATTGTCATCCGCGACAGGGAGGGGTCTTCGGTCGGAGCAACCGTCAAGCTCTCGATGTTGTAGCCTCGTGCCGAGAAAAGTCCGACCACGCGCGACAGCGCGCCGGGCTCGTTTTCGAGCAAAACTGCAATGATGTGTTTCATGATTTGTGCGACTCCTCTTTTCGCCGCCCTCCCCCGCAGACGGTAATGTGCGGGCTTGGCGGGCAATAGATTTGCCGATGTTGATTAATAGGTCGCTATTTATTTAATAGCTGCTTTCGCCCGCCAGAAAAGGCGATTCACGTGTTTAAGCCTGGTTTATAGGTCTTCAGAGCCGAGCAGCATCTCGGTAATACCCTTGCCCGCCTTGACCATCGGAAACACGTTCTCGGTCGGGTCGGTGCGGAAATCCATGAACACCGTGCGGTCCTTGAGCCGACGTGCCTCACGCAAGGCGGGCTCCACGTCCTCCGGCCTTTCAATCAGCATGCCGACGTGGCCATAAGCCTCGGCCAGCTTGACGAAGTCGGGCAAGGCGTCCATGTAGCTGCTGCTGTAGCGCCCTTCGTAGTCGATCTCCTGCCACTGCCGAACCATGCCGAGATAGCGGTTGTTCAGCGAAACGATTTTGATTGGCGTGTTGTATTGCAGGCAGGTCGAAAGCTCCTGAATGCACATCTGCACCGAGCCTTCACCGGTGATGCAAAACACCTCAGAGTCAGGTTTGGCCAGCTTGATGCCCATGGCATACGGAATGCCCACGCCCATCGTGCCCAAGCCGCCCGAGTTAATCCAGCGGCGCGGCTGGTCAAAACGGTAGTACTGCGCGGCCCACATCTGGTGCTGGCCGACGTCGGAGGTGATGTAGGTATCGGCGTCTTTGGTCAGGTTCCACAGCGTTTCGACGACGTGCTGGGGCTTGATCACGTCGCCCTTGCCCATGCTGTACTTCAGGCAATCGCGTTTTCGCCAGCCCTCGATGGTGTCCCACCAGCCGCCCAGCGCCGCAATGTCGGGCTTCAGCCCCGACTCGCGAATCATCTCGATCAGTTCGGTCAGCACATCCTTGACATCGCCGACGATGGGAACATCGACCTTCACGCGCTTCGAGATGCTCGACGGATCGATATCGATATGGATGATCTTGCGTTCGTTCTGCGCAAAATGCTTGGGGTTGCCGATGACACGGTCATCAAAGCGCGCACCGACTGCCAGCAGCACATCGCAGTTCTGCATGGCGTTGTTGGCTTCAAAGGTGCCATGCATGCCTGGCATGCCGAGAAATTTTCTGTCGCTGGCCGGGTACGCACCCAGACCCATCAAGGTGTTGGTGCAGGGGTAGCCCAGCATGTCCACCAAGGTGCGCAACTCCGCAGAGGCATTGCTCAAAAGCACGCCGCCACCGGTGTAGATGTACGGCCTTTTCGCGTGCATCAGCAGCTGCAACGCCTTGCGGATCTGCCCCGCATGGCCCTTGCGCACCGGGTTGTAGGAGCGCATTTCGACAGTAGCTGGATACCCCGCATAAGGGGTTTTATTGAAAGACACGTCTTTCGGGATATCGACAACCACCGGCCCCGGCCTGCCGCTGCGGGCGATGTGGAACGCCTTTTTCATCGTTTCGGCCATGTCGCGAACGTCCTTGACCAGGAAGTTGTGCTTGACGATGGGCCGCGTGATGCCGACGGTGTCGCACTCCTGAAACGCATCCAGGCCGATGGCGTGCGTCGGCACCTGTCCGGTGATGATGACCATCGGAATGCTGTCCATGTAGGCCGTTGCAATGCCGGTTACGGCGTTGGTTACGCCGGGGCCGGACGTGACCAGCGCCACGCCAACCTCGCCTGTGGCGCGCGCATAACCGTCAGCCGCATGCACGGCCGCCTGTTCATGACGAACCAGCACATGCTGGATGGTGTCCTGCTTGAAAAAAGCGTCGTAGATGTGCAGCACCGCGCCGCCCGGGTATCCCCAAACGTGCTTGACGCCCTCGGCCTGAAGCGCTTTGATAAGGATTTCAGCACCGCGAAGTTCTTCGGGTGCGGGTTTGGCCGACGCGGCAGCGGTGGAAGCGAGTTCCGCTTTGGTGATTTCCATGATGAACCTTTCGAGAATTTCTCTGACGAAATACCTTGGGTGCCTCTTCGCCCACTCTTGTGGAGCGGCCTTGAGACTTAAGACCACAGCCATGGGCAGACACATAATCTGCCGGGTTGTGACCCGTTTGCCTGATGAATTGCAGCGCGGATTATCGCACTGCAACGAGTGCTGCCCCAATGTGAGCGCACCAGCCCGCAGCAAATTCTGCCACGCGGTGGTGGGTGCGATAATTTTCCTGCCCTGCATTGCGTCGGCTTAGCTCGATGATTGACGCCGGAGACAAAAACCGCTCGCGCCCGATTTATCTAAACGGCGGCTTGAAAAAATCACCTCAGCTAAACCGGAACTCTCACCCCTTGGCAACCGAACAAGAACTTGCTGACTTTTTGAAAAGCGTCGAGAAGCGGGCTTTCAAACGGAGCATCTACCACGTTCGAGACCAGGAAGCGGCGCTTGACATCGTTCAAGACAGCATGATGAAGCTGGCACATCATTACGGCGACAAACCCGCCGCCGAACTGCCGATGCTTTTTCAGCGGATTCTGTCAAACACCACGCTCGACTGGTTCCGCCGCCGCAAGACGCGCAACGCCATTTTTTCCAACATGAGCGACTTTGAATCCGCTGGCGACGACGGCGACTTCGATTTACTGGAAACTTTGGAGGCGCTGACGACATCAGAGGGAACAGAAAGCGCCCAGGATGCCACCGAGCGGGCGCAGACGCTGCAGCAGATCGAAGCGGCCATTGGGCAACTGCCAGGGCGTCAACGGGAAGCCTTTCTGATGCGTTACTGGGAGGAAATGGACGTTGCAGAAACCGCTGCGGCCATGGGTTGCTCGGAAGGCAGTGTCAAAACGCATTGTTCAAGGGCCATTCAAGCGCTTAGCAAAAATCTGGGCGCGAAAGGCATCAAACTATGAATCACTCTTTACTCCAAAAACAGCTCGATGCGCGGTCAGACCGCTTCGGCTTCAAAACCGCCTCCTATTTGTCTGAGGGCACGAACGCCCTGCCGCATGACATTTCCGAGCGTCTGCGTGCCGCCCGTGTGCAGGCCATCGCGAAACGCAAGATCGCCCGAACCGAACCCGTGTTGGCCGGTTCAAGCCTGAGCGGCGCATCCGTACTCACCTTGGGCTCCGGCGGCGGCATGGGATGGTTTGCACGCATTGGCGCTCTTATTCCATTGATTGCCCTCGTGCTGGGCGTGCTGGCCATCAATTCCATCCAGAGCGACCGCCGGGCCGCAGAGCTTGCAGAGGTTGATGCCGCCTTGCTCACCGACGACTTGCCACCGACTGCTTTCACTGACCCCGGTTTCGTTCAGTTTCTCAAGACTGGTCGCTGAGGCCAATGCCGTGCATTGGCTCTGCGGCAAGCCTTCCACCCCGTCCCCGACCTACCGATTTTCTTAACTTTCAATGAACGTTCCAGCCCGCCGCCCGGACTTGGCCGCTTCAATCGGACACGTCATCCGGTTGTCGCCCTGCGTACCAATGTCTGTTGCAAATCGGCTCGCATCCACTTTGTTTTCATCAGTCCGGCTGAAAAACCCCATGTCCCGCCTCGTTTTGCTGTCATCGCCGCTAATAGCGATATTTTTTCTGCTTACAGCTGAAATCGCTCTGGCGCAGTCGGGTATCGCGCAAGCAGTTCCGACATCCGCCAACGCGCCCGTTATCGCAGTCAAAGCGTCAAGCCCGAAGGCGCCGGTGTCGCGGCCGGTTTGGGCGCAACTCACGGTTGGGCAGCAGATTGCCTTGCGCCCGCTGGCTGACATCTGGGACCCAATCAGTGAAGCGCAAAAACGCAAATGGCTGGAGCTTTCCAAAAGCTATCCGTCGCTAGCGCCTGACGAGCAAGAACGCATGCACGGCCGCATGGTCGAATGGGTCGCGATGAGTCCGCAAGAACGCGCGCAGGCCCGGCTTAATTTCGCCAAGACACGCGAGCTGGCCACGGACTTATCAGCTGACGAGAAAAAGGCCAAGTGGCAAACCTACCAGGCGCTGACGACCGACGAAAAGCAAAAACTCGCCGACAAGGCCACGCCCAAGCCGACCGGCGCGGCCACTGCGGTGACGCCGGTTGCGCCGCAAAAGCTGACAGCTGTGTCGGCCCCGCTCGCGACGCGTGCCAACCGGACTGAAGTGCGGGTCACGCCGTTGCAGCCAACTCCGGCAAAATAAGTTTGCCGCTTATCGTTGGTCCGCGGCACAAGACGCAGCCGGATCAATTCGACTCAAGCGGCTCGTTCCGCCCTTAGCAACGCGGCTCATCCCACGCAGCCCCCCACCTTCTATTTTTTTGGCACCCCACCTTGACAGCTTCACCTGCTCTCATTCCTGCGCCCTCAGTACGCCGACGCATGGCCTGCTGGCTCTACGAGGGCATGCTGATGTTCGGCGTGGTTTTCCTCGCAGGCTACCTGTTCGGCACGCTTAGCCAGACTCGCCATGCACTTGACAACCGCCCCGGCCTGCAGCTGTTTGTTTTTCTCGTGGCGGGCGTTTATTTCGTCTGGTTTTGGGTCAAGGGCCAAACGCTGGCGATGAAAACCTGGCATATCCGCGTGGTCGATGCCCAAGGCCTGCCTTTGACACAGCCGCGCGCACTACTGCGCTACCTTTTGTCGTGGCTGTGGTTCTTTCCGCCCTTGGCCGCGAGCTGGCTGGCCGGTTTGAGCGGCCTCGCCGGGGCGGGTTTGATGCTGCTGTGGATCGCCGTCTGGGCCTTGTCTTCCCGGCTGAACCGCGAGCGCCAGTTCTGGCACGACGTTTGGGCTGGTACCCGGTTGGTGAGCTGGGTGACGCCCTCCCGCAAAGGCCCTGCTGCGGTCAGCACCACGCCGGACATCAGCGAGGGAAAATCCTGACCTGAACGAGTCGCCTGCCACGTCGGTCTGCAGTGGGAGGGCCGGGTACACAATACCGGGCAAAGCGACTCCAAAGCGCCTTCAACGCGCCTCAAAAGCATTCGCATGACCAAACAAATTCCAGTTGTTCCCCGCCCTAATCAGCCTGCCCGCCAATCCTCAACCATGGGCGAGGCAGCCGATGCGCAAAAGCATCGCAGAGGCATCAACCGGGTCTGGCACGCTGCAGGTTACTCACTCGCAGGCTTGCGTGCGGGCTGGTATGAAGCGGCGTTTCGCCAAGAGGCCATCGCGGCGATTTTTTTGCTTCCAGCTGCGTTCTGGCTGGGGTGTAACTGGGTCGAGGCTGCCCTGCTGGCCGGCAGCGTGTTGCTGGTGATGATTGTCGAGCTGCTCAATACCGGTATCGAGACCGCCATCGACCGAATCGGCCCCGAGTGGCACGACCTCTCCAAACGAGCGAAAGACATGGGCAGTGCTGCGGTGCTTCTCAGCCTAATGTTGTGTGCCTTAACCTGGAGCCTCGCTATTTGGGCGCGGTTCGGGCCGTGACTGAAACAGCTCGCCCCCCGGCCTTTTCCGTTTGCGTGTATTGCGGCTCACGGCCTGGCAATGACGCGCAGTTTGCCGCCGTTGCCGTTCAAGTCGGAAACTGGATTGGTCGCCACGGCGGGGAGCTGGTCTATGGCGGGGGTCGAAACGGCCTGATGGGCCTCGTCGCCGACGCGACACTTGCAGCAGGCGGGCGCGTCGTCGGTGTCATTCCCAAAGCTCTGGTTGAAAAAGAATGGGCCCACAGCGGCTGCACTGAGTTGCACGTTGTCGAAACCATGCACGAGCGCAAACGCATCATGGCCGAGCGTGCCGACGCCTTTTTGGCGCTGCCCGGCGGCATCGGCACTCTCGAAGAGTTTTTTGAAGTCTGGACCTGGCGGCAACTCGGCTACCACGCCAAGCCGGTGGGCCTGCTCGACCAAAACGGCTACTACGCCGGGTTGCTCGCCTTCCTGCAGTCTGCCGTCAAAAGCGGCTTCATGAGCGACTGGCAGATGGCGCTGATTTCAGTCTCAAGCGATGCAAACTCGCTGCTTGAAAAGCTGGTGCAGGCTGCGGGGCTGGCACCTGAAGGGACGCGGCTCGATCAGATTTAAATTTGCGAAAGGGGCCAACGGCCAT
>JANOOO010000343.1:0-8542 GCA_031421375.1 Polaromonas sp. | reverse complement strand
CCGCATTGACCAGTCGATTGCGATGGGTGCGCTGTTCACCGCCTACCACCTCGGTGCCAAGGCCATCGTTGCCCTGACCGACAGCGGCTCGACCCCGCTGTGGATGAGCCGCCACGACATCCGCGTGCCAATTTACGCGCTGACGCCCCGGCTCGATACGCAGCGCAAGATGACGCTTTACCGCAATGTGTTGCCGCTGCTGATGGACCAGAGCGCCGACCGCGATACCGCGCTTGAGCAGGCCGAGGGCCACCTGCTGCGCCGCAATATCGTGCAAAGCGGCGACGTGTACGCCATCACCTGCGGCGAGCCCATGGGCGCGCCTGGCGGCACCAATATGCTGAAGGTCTGCCGCGCGCATTAAGCTCCATGCGGTCTGTGCCCGAGCCCAATCACTTGCGCTGAACGCAGCCGGACGGGCGGCCGGCTTGCATTGGGTCGCGTTGATTGCTGAAGCGGGCAGTCACTTGTGCGTCGCAACAATGAGCGTCCTATGTCAGCCCAGGTCCGCCAGGTGTCCAGAAGATCCATCCTTGCCATGCTGCCCGGTTTGCTCTCGGCCTGTACCGGTGCCGACCTGCTCAATGCCACTGTGCCGCAAGACACTTATCAGCGCACCGAGGGCATCGCTTATGGCACCCATGAGCGCCACCGGCTCGATTTGTATCAGCCGCAGCCAGGCACCAGAGCGATTCGTTCATGCTCCAGCCCGCTGGTGGTGTTTTTTTATGGCGGCAGCTGGTCGTCGGGCGAGCGCGCCGACTTCCGCTTCGTCGGCGAGGCGCTGGCCTCGCAAGGCATCGTCACGCTGATCGCCGACTACCGTTTAAGCCCGGCCTACCGATACCCGGTTTTCCTGCACGACAGCGCACTGGCTGTGCGCTGGGCCTATGACCACGCCGGGCAATATGGCGGCGACCCGGCGCGGCTCTTCGTGATGGGCCACAGTGCCGGGGCTTACAACGCAGCCATGGTGGCGCTGGACGCGCGCTGGCTTGCGCCGCTCGGCATGCGCCCAGCCCAGCTCGCTGGCTGGATTGGCCTGGCCGGCCCCTATGACTTTTTGCCGATCATCGACAGCCAGACCCGCGTCGCCTTCGACTGGCCCAACACGCCCGCTGACAGCCAGCCGCTGGTTCATGCGACCAGCCAGTCGCCGCCCGCCCTGCTGCTGGCCCCCGTGCATGACCGGGTGGTGGACCCGCGCCGCAGTACCGAATCGATGGCCTTGAAGCTGCGCGAGAGCGGCGTGCGGGTCGAGTCGCAATTGCTGGGCGGCGTTGGCCACGTCACACTGGTGGCGTCGATGGCACCGGTGCTGCGAAGCCGGTCTCCGGTGCTGGCGCGGGTGCGCGCTTTTGTTGGCGCAAACCACTGACGGCCGCATCAAGCAACACTGCGACCAGCCAGCACAGCCAGGCTGTCCACAGCGTGTGGCTCATGAAGTGCGCGCCGCGCAGTTGTTGAGCCACGCCCAGCACCAGTCCAGCCAACAGCGCAGTAGCAAGCCATACGCGCGCCACCTTGGGCAAGACCTGCCGAAACACAACATACCCGCCGATGTAAGCGAAGCCGGTGGACGCATGCCCAGCCGGAAAACACCGGCCACCGCCGCCGTCGCCCGCGCCCCACAACCAGTGCGAAACGTAAATCGCTGCACCGCCAAACTCCTGCAGACTCAAGGGGCAACTCGTCAGGCTGAAAAGCTTCATGCCGCTGATGAGCGCCAGTGCCAGCAAGGTGCCGCAAGCGAGCTGCAGGCGTTGGATTACCAGGAGCCGGCGCATGAAGCCGACTGGCCAAACCACCATCGCGAAAAGCAGCAGCGCTGGCAGCCATTGAATCTGCTTGACGGCCTTATGCAGCACGCCTTCCCAGAGCCAGTGATGCTGCATCGGGAAGCCGGCAGAACTACCGATCCAGCGCGCCAGAGTCAGGTCCAGCCCCGACGCGTCCCACAGCAAAAGCATCAAAAACGTCGCCACAGTCACCCGCACGGTGCCAGAAAGCTGAAAAAGCATGGCAGCAGTGTGGTGGGCGGGTTCGGGGCGCATTCGGATTGGTCGGCAGGCTGAAAAGCCGCGCAGCTTAACTTTCCATGGCTTAACGACGACTTAACTCACGTTGCTCGCCTGCCTGTTCGCCCAAACCGATACGTAGCGGCCGGCCCGCGACGGATTTCTGCAATCAATCGAAATGGTGTGGCCTGGTTTGTCTGCCCCTGCCTACATCACAGGGGCCATTCAAAACGTTAAGATTCCGCGCTGGTTACCAGTCGGTTACGGCAGGCCGCTTGCGGTTTTGCAGCCGGGCCGATCTGGCGTGTTTTCACCTTTTTCAGGACCTTCACCATGGCACTCGTTTCGATGCGTGAGCTGCTCGATCATGCAGCCGTCAACGTTTACGGCATTCCGGCATTCAATGTCAACAACCTCGAGCAGGTCACGGCCATCATGCAGGCCGCCGACGAGGTCAACGCGCCGGTCATCATGCAGGCCAGCGCCGGTGCGCGCAAATACGCCGGCGAAGGCTTTTTGAAGCACCTGATTCAGGCGGCGGTCGAGAGCTATCCGCACATCCCGGTTGTGATGCACCAGGACCACGGCCAGAGCCCCGAGGTGTGCGCCGGTGCCATCAAGCTGGGTTTTAGCTCCGTGATGATGGATGGCTCGCTGATGGCCGACGGCAAGACGATTGCCGACTACGACTACAACGTCGAGGTCACGCGCAAGGTCGTCGAGATGGCCCATGCCACCGGTGTCACCGTCGAAGGCGAGCTCGGTTGCCTGGGCAGCCTGGAAACCATGAAAGGCGACAAGGAGGACGGCCACGGCACCGAGGCCGTGATGACGATGGAGCAGTTGCTGACCGACCCCGAGCAGGCCGCCGACTTCGTCAAGCGCACCCAGCTCGATGCGCTGGCGATCGCCATCGGCACCAGCCACGGCGCGTACAAGTTCACGCGCAAGCCCACCGGCGACATTCTGGCCATCGAGCGCATCAAAGAGATCAACCGCCGCCTGCCGACGACGCATCTGGTGATGCACGGCTCGTCGAGCGTGCCGCAAGACCTGCTCGCCATCATTCGGGAATATGGCGGCGACATGAAAGAGACCTACGGCGTGCCAGTCGAAGAGATCCAGAAGGCCATCAAATTCGGCGTGCGCAAAATCAACATCGACACCGACATTCGCCTGGCCATGACCGCTGCCGTGCGCAAGTTCATGGCGCAAAACCCGAGCAAGTTTGACCCGCGCGAGTGGCTCAAACCGGCCACGGCTGCGGCCAAAGCTATTTGCAAACAGCGCTACCTCGAATTCGGCTGCGAAGGCCAGGCCAGCAAAATCAAGGGCGACAGCCTGCAGGTGGTGGCGGCCCGATATGCGAGGGGCGAGCTGGCGCAAGTGGTGCAATGACGGCTGTCTGTGCGGTGGCTTGCGGCCCGTCCTGACTCGCGGCGCACCCGGGGCATGCGTATTCAAATAGCGCGTTAAAGCGTGTCAAAGCGCGCCCTCAGCAGGTCATGACATAATCTCTATACACATCAAAGGTGTATAAAAATGTCCACTAGAACCAATATCGTTCTTGACGACGCTCTGCTGTCCCAGGCGATGGCCAAGGCGAGGGTCACAACCAAAAAAGCGGCGGTCGAAGCCGCCTTGCGTGCCTATGTACGCAAGCCTGACTATTCGGGTTTGCTGGCATTGCAGGGAAGCGATGTGCTTGCCGACGACTACGACCCCAAAGCCCTTTTCACGCACCCCCGGTACGCTGCATCAGGTGCAACAGCGGCTCGGCATTTTGCTGCGGAGCCCCAGGCCGCCTGGCCCGAGCCAAAGGCGCGCCCGTCAAAGCCCGCAGTGAAAAAGCGCTGATGATTGCCGACACATCGGCGTGGGTGGAGCTTTTTCGCGGAACCGGGTCGGCAGTGCATCTGCGCTTGCGGCAAGCATTGCAACGCGGTGAAGAATTGTTCATGCCCGACACGGTTTTCCAGGAGTTGCTTCAAGGTGCCCGAAGTCCCGAGCATTTTGTGTTGCTGCAGTCTGAGCTTGACACGGTGAGCACTCTTGATGCCTGCGATTTTCGTGAAATTTCGCGTCAGGCAGCCATGCTCTATGCCCGCTGCCGCTGGCAGGGTGTGACCATCCGCAGCCCCAACGACTGCCTGATCGCCGCCTGCGCCATCGAATTGGGCTTGCCGCTACTCCATGCCGACCGCGACTTCCTCACACTCGCCCGAATCGACAACCGTTTGCAATTGCTATGACCACCGCACCTGCCCCATCCGTCCCCCTGCTTCACACCTCATCGCTGACAAGTTTGCCGCTGCTGGCACGCGGCAAGGTGCGCGACAACTACGCTGTCGGCACCGACCGGCTGTTGATGGTCGCGAGCGACCGGCTCAGCGCCTTCGACGTGATCCTCGGCGAGCCGATTCCCGGCAAGGGCGCGCTGCTGACGCAGATGGCGCTGTTCTGGTTCGACAGGCTGGCCGCTGTGTGCCCCAACCACCTGACCGGCGAGGTGCCAGAGAGCGTCGTCTCGGCAGCTGAGGTGGCGCAGGTCGCGGGCCGCTCCATGCTGGTCAAGCGCCTGAAGCCGCTCCCCGTCGAGGCAGTGGTGCGCGGCTACCTGGCCGGTAGCGGCTGGGCCGAATATCAGCAGAATCAGGCGGTGTGCGGCGTCGCGCTGCCGCCCGGACTGAAGAACGCTGGCAAGCTGCCCGAGCCGATCTTCACGCCCGCCGCCAAGGCAGCCGTCGGCGAGCACGACGAAAACATCAGCTACCAGCAGGTCGAGCAAGTCGTCGGCCCATTACTTGCTGCGCAGATCAAAAAAATCAGCATTGAGCTGTACCAGCGCGCCGCCGCCTTTGCGCTGACGAAGGGCATCATCATTGCCGACACCAAGTTCGAGTTTGGCCTGGACGCTGACGGCACCCTGACCCTGATGGACGAAGTGCTGACACCCGACTCATCGCGCTACTGGCCCATCGAAGGGTACGAGTCGGCCTACGCAGCTGGCCAAAACCCGCCGAGCTACGACAAGCAATTCGTGCGCGACTGGCTGGAAGCGGTGCGCTTGGGCGGCAAGCCCTGGGACAAAACCCCACCGGCGCCGCATCTGCCGCCGGATGTGATTGCCAGGACGGCGGCAAAGTACCGGGAAGCGTTGACACGCTTGATGGGTTGAGCGCCGTGCGCCGATCAACCCGGTCGGCGAATCAGCTCAGCACCACACTGCTCAGCCGCCGCCGATAGCGCGCCACTTCCGGGTCATCGGGTGCGATATGCCCGTCGGCAACCAGCGGCTTGGCGGGCTCCATGATGTCAAGCACGGCGATGAAGCTCTTGCGCGCCAGATCGTCGGACCAGGCTTTGTCGCGCATCAAAATCTCCAGCAATTCGTCGAGCGCGTCGGTCCAGCGCTGCGCTGCGATCAGCGTGCGTGCCTTGTCAAAGCGGGCCTGAAAATCACGCTTGTTGGCTGCTATCTTTGAATCAAATTCGGCTGAAGTCGAGCCAGTACGGGCGCGATCAGCTACGAATTCAATAGCATCTAGCCAGCGCCCCAGCGACTCAAAGCGGCGTGTTGCAGCGGTGTGCGCGATGGCTGGCGTGCTTTTGGGGGCGAAAGCAGTCTTGGCCTCAATCACGCTGCCGCGCTGCAGCAGCAGCTTGACGTAGTCGAAGCGCGCGGCGTCGTTGGCCGGGTCGGTGGCCACCGCATGTTGCAGTTTTTCAAGCGCCGCTTCGGGATCGATGGGTGCGTCGGCGTCGCCTTCAGCCTCGGGCAGCGCCTCGTCGTCAGACAAGGCTTCGACCGGCGGCAGATGCTTGTCCAAAAATTCCTTGACCTTGCCTTCGCTGAGCGCGCCCGCAAAGCCATCAACCGGCTGGCCGTTCATCATCAAGATGCAGGTCGGAATGCTGCGAATGCCGAAGGCGGTGCCGAGCTGCTGCTCCTGGTCGGAGTCAATCTTGACGAGCTTGAAGCGGCCGGCGTAGGCGGTCTCGACTTTCTCCAGAATCGGCCCGAGAGATTTGCAGGGACCGCACCACGGCGCCCAGAAATCAACCAGCACGGGGGTGGTCATTGAAGCCGCGACGACTTCATCTTCGAAATTGGCAAGGGTGACGTCGATCATGGTGCGGGAAAAGTTGGGTTGAAGGGCTAGGTTTCAAGGCTGTGAATCGGCGGGTGACGGCAGGCGCGATGCACAGGTTTTCAGAAGCTGCAAGCGCGCTGCGGCACTGCCCCGCAGCAAACGCATCCGCTCGGGTGTGCCGGGGTGTGAAGATAGCACGTTGACCGGGCCTGCGCGTCTTGCTCCCTCCCCTCCCGGGGGAGGGCGGGGGTGGGGGCAGTTCAAGCGCAAGCCAGCGAGAACCAGCCCACTTCGCCCCGGAAATGCAGGGCGGCGGGCATTAGCTCAGCCCGTAAAATCAGCGGTTCTACCCCACCTTGCCGGCCCGCTGCCGACCCGCATCATGAACCCCCCAAACAAGCCGCAAGCCTCGCCGAATTCGCCCGTCCACCCGAGCGCGGTCCCGCCACGCGTCGGCGTCGTCATGGGATCGGCCAGCGACTGGGACACCATGCAGCAGGCGGTGCAAATCCTGCAGGAGTTCGGCGTTGCGCATGAGGCGCGCGTGCTGTCGGCGCACCGCATGCCCGATGCGCTGTTTGCCTATGCTGAGCAGGCCGCCGGGCGTGGCTTGCAGGCGATCATTGCCGGGGCTGGCGGCGCGGCGCATCTGCCGGGCATGCTGGCCTCGAAAACAGCGTTGCCGGTGCTCGGTGTGCCGGTAGCCAGCAAACATTTGCACGGTGTCGATTCGCTGCACAGCATCGTGCAAATGCCGCGCGGCATTCCGGTCGCGACCTTTGCCATCGGCCAGGCCGGCGCGGCGAATGCGGCGCTGTTTGCGATTGCCATGTTGGCTCTGCACGACGCGCCTTTGGCCGAAAAACTCGCCGCCTTTCGCGCCGCGCAAACCGCTGCGGCAGCGGCCATCACCTTGCCGCCGGTATGAGCGCCGTTGCTCCTTCAGTGGCGGCGGCCACGCCGGTGATACCGTCCGGCCCGCTCTTCCCCGGCACCGACAGCGCAACCGGCCAGCCCATCACGCTGGGCGTGATGGGCGGTGGTCAGCTTGGCCGCATGTTCGTCCACGCGGCGCAGCGCATGGGTTACGACACGGCGGTGCTCGAACCCGACCTGCTGAGCCCCGCCGGGCTGGTCAGCCACCAACACTTCGAGCTGCCCTACAACGACGCGCAAGGCTTGGCGCAACTGGCAGCGGCGTGCAGCGCCATCACCACCGAATTTGAAAACGTGCCGGCTGACGCGCTGCGCGTCCTGGCTGCGCAGCGCCCGGTCGCGCCCGGCGCAGCAGCCGTCGCGCTGGCGCAAAACCGCATCGCCGAAAAAGCCCATTTCATGGCCTGCGCGCCGCAGTCCGGCGTCGCCTGCGCGCCTTACGCCGTGTTGGAGACCGCAGCGCAACTCGCTGCCGTGTCGGCTGATCTGTTGCCCGGCATTTTGAAAACCGCGCGCATGGGTTACGACGGCAAGGGCCAGCATCGCGTGGCCGATGCAGCTGCGCTGCAAGCCGCTTGGGTCGAAATGAAACAGGTTCCCTGCGTGCTTGAGAAACTGCTACCGCTGCGCGCCGAGTACTCAGTCGTCGTCGCGCGCGGCTGGGACGGTGCCAGCGTGTGCTTCTGGCCGCAGCGCAATGTCCACGTCGGCGGCATCCTCGCCGTGACCCATGCATATGCATCAAACATGCCAAAAGCCCAGGCGGAACGGGCGCAGACAGCTACACAATATATAGCGACGACGCTTGGCTATGTGGGTGTGCTGTGCGTCGAGTTCTTCGTCATTGATGACGGCAGCGAGCTTGGCGCGCTGGTGGTTAATGAAGTGGCACCGCGCCCGCACAACAGCGGCCACTACACCATCGACGCCTGCGACGTTTCGCAGTTCGACCTGCAGGTCTGCACGCTGGCCGGCCTGCCGCTGCCCGCGCCGCGTCAGCATTCACCGGCCATCATGCTCAATCTTTTGGGTGAGTTGTGGTTCGACGAACAAGGCCAGCATCGCACGCCAGACTGGGTCGCCGTGCTCGCGCTGCCCGGCGTGCATCTGCATCTCTATGGCAAACCCGAAGCGCGGCCTGGCCGCAAGATGGGCCACCTGACCGTGACCGGGGCCGACGTGGCCGGGGTGCAGGCCGTGGCGCGCAAGGTGGCGAAGCGCCTGGGTTTGCCGGGGCTGGATCTGTGAAATGCAGCGCAGGCAGTCAGTTACCGCAGAGGCGCAGAGAACGGAGAAGCTTGCAGAGAAAAATCGAAGGTTTGACGAGTTCGGCCTCGCCTGTCCTACGCGCTTGTTGTCTCTGCGGTAAAGGCATGTCATGGCTCGGAGGGAATCCATGACATCGGGCAAGCCCACCGGCACCGACCCTGCCGTATTTGAGGCCGCACGCCGCATCCGCGCCGGTGAGCTGGTCGCCTTCCCGACCGAGACGGT
>JANOOO010000342.1:0-1697 GCA_031421375.1 Polaromonas sp. | reverse complement strand
TGTGGTAGCGCGGGCTCGGGCGGTCCGCCGCGTTGTTTTTCTTGCCAATAGCGATGCTATTGGCCGCAAAAAGACGCCTTGCGGCCCATCCCGATCCGCGTACCACAGCTCCGCCAGAGTTATGCAGAGGGTCCCTAGCAGCCATTTGTTTGCCGATGACGTTCACCCGACTCCGCTGGGCCATCAGTTGCTGGCCAACTTCATCATGAAAAGCCTGACTGCTGCAGGCTGGTTGTAGTCAGGCTGCTGGCGGGCTGCAAACGAGCGCCGCAAGTCGGGCGACGGCGCCGGGCTGGCATGAGTGCCAGCCCAGGCAGTTGCTGCGGTGGCAGGGCTGGCACAGCCCAGGTCGATTAGAAGCGGTAGCTGACTCCTACCGAAAATTTCGGCAGCACCGACAACTTCGCCGTGCTGTCGCGCAAATCGGCGGTTTCGGCATCAATATCGGCCTGGGTAATGCCCTGTTTGCCGACCAGAGTGGTCGTCACTTCGGTCTTGAACCGACCAATCAGCACGCCGAGGTCGGCATAAAAGCCGAAACCGGGCGTGTTGGACGGGCTGAAGCCCCAGCCCAGGCCCACGTAAGGCGTAACGCGTGGGTAGATCAAGTTGACGTTGAAGCTTTCATTCGCCAGATTGATGGTTTTGCCATTGATGGTGGCCGTGGCCGCTGCGCTGGTCGCAACCAGGCTGAGCTTGGCGTCGTTAAGCGTCAGGCCGCCGACCACGCGAAACGCGCCGTTCATCGGGTGCCAGTCACCGAACGCTCCGATTGTTTGGTGTTTAAAGCGGCCCTGGTAATTGATACCCTCTTCGGTGGTGTCGCGTTTGACGGTCGGCAAGATCGAATATTCGCCGCGCACGCCGAATGCGTCGTTGACGGTGTGCGCGTAACCCACGGTGTAGGTCGGGAAGCCCAGGCCCATGTAGAGATCGCCCGCGTAAGCCGACGACGCGGCAGCAGCAGAAAGCGCCAAAGCAAGTAGTGTTTTTTTCATTTTTTCTTTGAGAAGTAATAAAGAGAGTCGCAGCGTAACGCAGCGAGACGTGGCTTTCCATGCCTCAAATAGGGGATGTTGCGTGAAAGCACCACACCCCAATTCACGCTGCGGACTTTCGCTTGCAGGGGCTTGCATGCGCTTTGCCGGGCAGGCGCTGCGGTGGGAAAATGGGCTGGGGCGTCAGGCACACAGCGCGTGTTGATACCTTCAGTCTTGCCAGAATAGCCGTCACATCCAGCAGTAACGGGTGCAAGCAGCTATGAAAATAATAGCGAAGGTTGCTGCCCAGTCAATACTTCAGCGCCGTGCTCTTGCCCCAGAACACGCGGTAGGCAAACACCGTGTAGCCCACAATCAGCGGCAGAACCACCGCCGCGCCGACCAGAATCACGCCCATCGCCGCAGGCGAAGAAGCGGCTTGCCAGATGTTCAGTTTGTCGATCACCAGCCACGGGAACAGGCTGTAGGCCAGACCGTAAGACGCCAGCAAAAACACGCCGACAGTTGCGCCAAAAGGCACCCACGCACCGTATTCATTACCCTGCGCGAGGCGAATCGGCAGGCGCTGCAGGCTGCGGTAAATGATGGCGAACAGCACGCTTGTGGCTACCGGAATCGGCAGCAGCAGCACGATGTAGGGGAAGGCAAACCACTTGGCGAAGATGCTCGGGCTAACCAGCGGCGTGGCCAGCGAGA
>JANOOO010000341.1:0-5270 GCA_031421375.1 Polaromonas sp. | reverse complement strand
GCCAGCCGCGCGGTACACGGCGTTTAGCGGCTCGACTGCGGCGTGCATCACCAGCGGGCCGATGCCGGCATCAACGCCGTGCAGAATGCGCTGGGCCTTGCCGAAGGCGTAGCAAAACAGCACCGATGTGCGGCCTGCGTCAGCGTTGCTGCGCCACCAGTCGTTGATCTCGGCATTGAGCGTTTGCTGCGTCGGCCAGCGGTAAATCGGCAGGCCAAAGGTTGATTCAGTGATGAAGGTGTCGCAGGCCACCGGCTCGAAGGGCGGGCAGGTTCCGTCAGCCTGCGTCTTGTAGTCGCCCGACGCAACCCACACGCGTCCGCCGTGTTCGAGCCGCACCTGCGCCGAACCGAGCACGTGCCCCGCCGGGTGCAGCGACAGCCTGACGCCATGGTGCGTGATGGCCTCGCCGTAGGCCAGGGTTTGCAGGTTGATGGCCTGGCCGAGCCGCGTGCGCAGCGTGCCTTCACTGTGGCTGTGCGCCAGATAGTGACCGTGACCGGTGCGGGCGTGGTCGGCGTGCGCGTGCGTGATGACGGCACGCGCGACCGGCTTCCACGGGTCGATGTAGAAGTCACCCGCTGCGCAATACAGGCCCTCGGGTCGGGCGACGATCAGCTCCATTGGGTGATGCTATCGACTCGCGACGCGATCAATGCGCGCCAATAAAAAAGCCCCGGTCTTGCGACGGGGGCTTAGCTGCGAGGCGGCTAGAGAGCGGGCGACGCGTTATTTTTTCTGGCGGTATTTGCGCAGCGCGGCAATCTGTGCGGCCATCACGGCCAGCTCGGACTGTGCCATGGCAATGTCGATGTCGTTCTTGGCGTTTTTCAGGGCCTCTTCGGCAGACGCCTTGGCGGCTGTGGCCTTGGCTTCATCGAGGTCTTTGCCTCGAATGGCAGTGTCGCTAAGCACCGTGATGCTGTTGGGCTGCACTTCGAGCACGCCACCGGCGACGAACACAAATTCTTCGGTGCCGTCAGCTTTCTCGATGCGCACCGTGCCGGGCTTGATGCGCGTGATCAGCGGAGTGTGGCGCGGGAAAATGCCGAGCTCGCCAGCCTCGCCGGGCAGCGCAACAAAACGCGCCTCACCCGAGAAGATCGATTCTTCGGCGCTGACCACATCGACGTGAATGGTGTTCATGAGTGCTCCTTGGGCAAGTCAGTCAAGCTGCGATCAGGCAACTTTTTTCGCCTTTTCAAAAGCCTCATCGATCGTACCGACCATGTAGAACGCCTGCTCAGGCAAATGGTCGCACTCACCGGCGACGATCATCTTGAAGCCGCGAATCGTCTCGGCCAGGCTGACGTATTTGCCCGGCGAGCCGGTGAACACTTCAGCAACGTGGAAGGGCTGCGACAAAAAGCGCTGAATTTTCCGGGCGCGTGCCACGGCCAGCTTGTCTTCCGGGGCCAGCTCGTCCATGCCCAAAATCGCAATAATGTCGCGCAACTCTTTGTAGCGCTGCAGCGTGCCCTGCACCGCACGAGCGGTGTTGTAGTGCTCTTCGCCGACGACTGCGGGCGACAACTGGCGGCTGGTGGAGTCGAGCGGATCAACAGCCGGGTAGATGCCCAGCGAGGCGATGTCGCGCGACAACACGACGGTCGAATCAAGGTGGGCGAAGGTGGTCGCGGGCGATGGGTCGGTCAAGTCATCGGCTGGCACATAAACAGCCTGAATCGACGTGATCGAGCCGACCTTGGTCGAGGTGATGCGCTCCTGCAGCCGGCCCATTTCTTCGGCCAGCGTTGGCTGGTAGCCCACGGCTGAAGGCATGCGGCCCAGCAGCGCGGACACTTCGGTACCGGCCAGTGTGTAGCGATAAATGTTATCGACGAAGAACAGCACGTCGCGGCCTTCGTCGCGGAAGGATTCGGCAATCGTCAGGCCAGTCAATGCCACGCGCAAACGGTTGCCTGGGGGCTCGTTCATCTGGCCATAGACCATCGCGACTTTGGAGTCTTCGAGCTTGTCGAGATTCACGACGCCCGAATCGGCCATCTCGTGATAGAAGTCATTGCCTTCGCGGGTGCGCTCGCCGACACCGGCAAACACCGACAGACCCGAGTGCGCTTTGGCGATGTTGTTGATCAGCTCCATCATGTTGACGGTCTTGCCGACGCCAGCGCCGCCAAACAGGCCCACTTTGCCGCCTTTGGCAAACGGGCACACCAGGTCGATCACCTTGATGCCGGTTTCCAGCAACTCTTGTGACGGGCTGAGTTCGTCATAGGCCGGGGCCTTGCGGTGAATCGGCGCAGTCAATGTTTGATCGACCGGGCCGCGCTCGTCAATCGGCGCGCCCAGCACGTCCATGATGCGGCCGAGCGTGGCCTTGCCGACGGGCACGGTGATGTTGGCACCGGTGTTGTACACAATATTGCCGCGACGCAGGCCGTCGGACGTGCCGAGCGCAATGGTGCGCACGATGCCGTCGCCGAGCTGCTGCTGGACTTCAAGCGTCAACGCCGAGCCTTCCATTTTCAGCGCGTCGTAAATCTTCGGCATCTGGTTGCGCGCGAACTCGACGTCCACCACGGCGCCGATGCACTGAACGATTTTTCCCTTGATGCTGGTGTCGGCGCTTGCCATTGTCTGAGCCATGATCGAATCCTTTTGCGTTTGCAATACGTACGTTTAGCGTGCTTTTAATCTGGGGGCGGGCATTGGTTCGGCGTCAGCTGACCGCGGCGGCACCGCCGACGATCTCTGACAACTCTTTGGTGATGGCGGCCTGCCGTGTCTTGTTATAGACCAGCTTCAACTCGCCAATCACGCTGCCGGCGTTGTCGGTGGCGGCCTTCATGGCCACCATTCGCGCCGATTGCTCGGACGCCATGTTCTCGGCGACGGCCTGATAGACCAGCGCCTCGACATAACGAACCAGCAAATCGTCAATGACGGTTTGTGCGTCGGGCTCGTAGATGTAATCCCAGCTGTTGTGGCCTTCATCCGCCTTCATGCGCTCGGCCGACAGCGGCAGCAACTGCTCAACCACCGGCTCCTGGCGCATGGTGTTGATGAAGCGCGTGTAGCACAGGTACACCGCACTGATCTTGCCGGCGCTGTAGGCGTCGAGCAGCACCTTGACCGGGCCGATCAGCGTGTCGAGATGCGGCTTGTCGCCAAGATGCGTCGCGTGCGAAACCACCTTGGCACCGATGCGATTCAGAAAACCCAGGCCCTTGTTGCCGATGGCAACCGCCTGCGCTTCCCGTCCTGCTGCCTGCATGTCCTTGAGCCGTGCGGTGACGGCACGCAGCAAGTTGGTGTTCAAACCGCCGCACAAACCCTTGTCGGTCGTGACGACGATGAAGCCACTGGCCTTGGCGTCGTTGGCCACCATGAAGGGGTGCGTGTACTCGGGGTTGGCCTTGCCCAGATTGGCCGCAATGTTGCGAATCTTGTCGCTGTAGGGCCGCGCCGCACGCATGCGTTCCTGCGCCTTGCGCATTTTGGAAGCCGCGACCATCTCCATCGCCTTGGTGATCTTTCGGGTGTTTTCCACCGATTTGATCTTGCCGCGAATTTCCTTACCTGCAGCCATCTAGTGGACTCCCGCGATTTTCAGTGCGCTCATAGGTCGATGCCGGTTGATTTACGCGAAAGACTTTTTGAACTCGGCCACCGCTGCATTCAGCTCGGCTTCGGCCTCTTTGCTCATGGCTTTTTCGGCCTCAAGTTTGGCCATCAGCGGCGCGTTTTTGTCTTTGAGGTAGCTGTGCAGGCCGGCTTCAAAAGCCAGCACCTTTTTCACATCGACATCGTCCATGAAGCCCTTGTTCACTGAGAACAGCGTGGCCGCCATGTTGGAAATCGACAGTGGCGAGTACTGCGATTGCTTGAGCAGCTCGGTCACGCGCGCACCGCGATCGAGCTGCTTGCGCGTGGCTTCGTCGAGGTCGGATGCGAACTGCGCGAACGCAGCGAGCTCACGGTATTGCGCGAGGTCGGTACGGATACCGCCGGACAGATTTTTGACCAGCTTGGTCTGCGCCGCACCGCCAACGCGTGACACCGAAATACCGGCGTTGATGGCCGGGCGGATACCGGCGTTGAACAGGCTGGTTTCCAGAAAGATCTGGCCATCAGTGATCGAGATCACGTTGGTCGGAACGAAGGCCGACACGTCGCCGGCCTGCGTTTCGATGATCGGCAGCGCGGTCAGCGAACCGGTCTTGCCCTTGACCGCGCCCTTGGTGAAGTCTTCGACGTATTTTTCATTGACGCGGGCCGCACGCTCAAGCAGGCGGCTGTGCAGATAGAACACGTCGCCGGGGTAGGCTTCGCGGCCTGGCGGGCGGCGCAGCAGCAGCGAAACCTGGCGGTAAGCCACGGCCTGCTTGGACAAATCGTCATACACGATCAGCGCGTCTTCACCGCGGTCGCGGAAGTACTCGCCCATGGTGCAGCCCGAGTAGGCGCTGACGTATTGCATCGCAGCGGACTCGGAGGCCGAAGCGGCGACGACGATGGTGTACTCCATCGCGCCGGCCTGCTCCAGCGAGCGCACCACGTTCTTGATCGACGAGGCTTTCTGACCAATCGCGACATAGACGCAGTACACGCCCTGGCCGCGCTGGTTGATGATGGCGTCAATGGCAACAGCCGTTTTGCCGGTCTGGCGGTCGCCGATGATCAGCTCGCGCTGGCCCCGGCCGACGGGCACCATCGAGTCGATGGCTTTGAGGCCGGTCTGAAGCGGCTGGTCGACCGACTTGCGGGCGATCACACCGGGCGCGACTTTTTCGATCACGTCGGTCATCTTGGCATTGACCGGCCCCTTGCCGTCAATCGGCTGGCCCAGCGCATTGACCACGCGACCCAGCAGTTCCGGGCCGACCGGGACTTCCAGAATTCGGCCAGTGCATTTGACGGTGTCGCCTTCGGCGATATGCTCGTACTCGCCCAGAATTACCGAGCCGACAGAGTCACGCTCAAGGTTCAGCGCCAAGCCGTAAGTGGGTGTGCCGTCGGCGGTGGCCGGAAACTCGAGCATTTCGCCCTGCATCACGTCAGACAGGCCGTGAATGCGGACGATACCGTCGGCCACGGAAACCACGGTGCCCTGGTTGCGGATATCAGCGCTTGCGGTCAGGCCTTCAATACGGCTCTTGATGAGTTCAGAAATTTCTGCTGGATTGAGTTGCATGACTCTTTCCTTCTTTCTAGGTTGTTAGCGAAAAACTCGGACTGCTGCGCGACATGCGACATCAGTCCATCAGCGCCATTTTCATTTGCTCTAAACGGGCTTTTACAGAGGT
>JANOOO010000340.1:0-1814 GCA_031421375.1 Polaromonas sp. | reverse complement strand
ACATCGAGCATGAACTGCGACAGCGCCCGGTGCAAGCGCGCAATCGGTCCCTTCAAGACGGTGAATCGCGAGCCCGCCAGCTTGGTGCCGAGTTCAAAGTCGAGCCCCAGCGGCTGACCCAGATCGACGTGATCCCTGACCTCGAACGCGAACGCTGGCGGCTCGCCGCCCGGGCCTTCCAGCGGGCTCCACTTGCGGACCTCGACGTTGCCGGTATCGTCTCTGCCAACCGGCACGCTGGCATGCGGCAGATTGGGCACAGCGAGCAGCATTTGTTCGAGCTGCGTCTGAATTTCGTCGAGTCCCTGTGCCGACGCATCTAACTCGTCTTTCAGTCCGCCGACCTCGGCCATCACAGCCGCTGCGCTCTCGCCTTTGGCCTTCATCTGGCCAATTTGTTTCGACAGGCTGTTGCGCCGGCCCTGCAGCTCCTCGGTCCGAATTTGCAGCCGCTTGCGTTCGGCTTCGAGTTCGCCAAAGGCCTCGACGTTTAAAAACGTTTGCGGATTTTTACGCGTTTCCAGACGCGCAATCGCCGAGGCCAGGTCTTTGCGAAGCAGGTTGATATCTAACATGCGCCAATTGTATTTGCCGCCTTCACGCCAGCGAGGCCGGATCGAGATTGGCACCGCAGACGATCAGGCAAACCTTTTCATCGGCGCGCGGCTGATAGCGCCCACTTTGCAGCGCCGCCAGCGGCAGCGCCGCAGCGGGCTCGACCGCCAGCTTGAAATTGCGCCACATAAAAAGCTGCGCCTGCCGGATCGACTCATCGGTCAGCAGCAAGGCACCCTGCACATGCGCCCGGCTCGCCTGCCAGGCCAGATCGCCGATGCGCCGGGCACCGAGTGAGTCGGCCGCAATGCCGCCCACCGGCACATCGACGGGCTCGCCCGCTTCTCGCGCGCGAAACAAGGTCGGGGCCAACTCAGGCTCTAACGCCACCACGCGGCTGCGCGACTCGAACCAGCTCGCAATGCCGCCGATCAGCCCGCCCCCGCCGACGCTGACCAGCACGGCATCGGGCACGCCGCCCTGCTGCTCGATCTCCAGCGCCAGCGTGCCTGCGCCGACGAGGACTTCCGGCTGGTCATAAGCGTGCGTTAGCAGCGCCCCGGTCTCCCGCTGACGCTTCAGGCAGGCATGCAGCGCATCGGAATACGCGGCACCGCCGACCACGACAGTGGCCCCTAGCTCGGCCAGTTTTGCGCGTTTGGCCAGGCTGGAAATATCGGGAACGAAAACCTCGCAATACACGCCCAGCTCTTTGGCTGCCGCCGCCGTGGCGATGCCCGCATTGCCGCCTGAAGCGACGATGACACCGCTGGCCGGAATCGGGTTGGAGAGCAGCCGGTTCAGCATGCCGCGCGCCTTGAAGCTGCCGCCGGTCTGCATGTGTTCGAGCTTCAGCCAGATTTGCGCGCAATCGATGCCCAGCGTCCGGCCGGGCAGCTTCCACAGCGGCGTTTCAAGAATAAAGTGGCTGTAGCCCTTGCGGAATGTGCGCAAGCAGCTCTCAATTTCATAGCAACTGACGGGGCGGATGTCGGCAGGCGTCGGGTTGCTCATGGCTGCAATGGATGGGCTCAAGGAACTCACAATGCCTGATGCAGCTGGCTGTCGCCCATCTCAAGCTGGTGGCCCTGTGCATCAACGCGCAAGCCCTTGGGCAGTGGAAATTTGACGGTCTCTTCAATGCCGGGCATCTTGCGCACCGACACCGCGCCCAGCGCCTTGATGCGCTCAATCACCTGGTTGACCAGTATTTCGGGAGCCGACGCGCCAGCCGTCAAGCCGACCTTCA
The DNA here is from genome assembly GCA_031421375.1 of Polaromonas sp. GTDB lineage: Bacteria > Pseudomonadota > Gammaproteobacteria > Burkholderiales > Burkholderiaceae_C > Polaromonas. The sequence continues at coordinate 10 of JANOOO010000340.1, read as the reverse complement.
ACTTGCCCTC
>JANOOO010000339.1:0-1586 GCA_031421375.1 Polaromonas sp. | reverse complement strand
CGTATCGGTCAGGGTGAGTTCAAGCGCTGGCATCTCCAGCGGAACGCTGCCGGTATTTTTTAGAACGAAGCTCAGTCGATAAGTGTCTGGGGCAATTTTGTTGAACGTGGAGCTGTCGATGACCAGCGATTCAACACGCCGAGGCGGCTCAATCTGGCAGCCAAATGCATCGCAGAACACGCGAAGCGCAGCGTTAAGCCGGGGCTCTGAAGCCGCTAGACTGTCTTTTTGCTGCAGCAGCCACTGCAGCCCCAACAGCAACACAAGTACCAACGAAAAACCCGTCAACATGCCCCGCACCAGCGGCTTTTTCCAGAAGTCCCTGCGCTCAGCGTCACGCACGAAAGAGACCTCGTTTTCTGCCTTGGCAGTCGATTCCTGCGAAGCATCCGGCTCGTCGTCAGACCTGGCATCAGACACCGCGGCCTTGCGAACCAGATCCGGACGGCGCGGCGGCTCGTCGGCCACAGGGGCTTCGTCCGCCAGCCCCACAAAGTCAGACGGCGGGCGTGTCAGACCTGGGCTACTACCGAGTGCCAAAAAAACGGTGACGGCACCATCTTCCTGCAACTGTCGCTTTTGCAGCGCCACTTTCCAGCTCGCCGGATCAAAATCTGCGGCGCTGTCGACGCCATCGCTGTCCGGCACCGGCGCAGCATCAGCCTGCGCGCGCTTGCCTGACCCCCAGCGGGAAAAAGGCCGTGCTCGCCCAGCCTGCGAACCGAGTGTTTCTTCAGGCATTGCAGCGTCTGGAAAGACTGCACCTTTGAAGGTTGGGTTGGTGTCCGCAACGGCGACAGCAGTGTCAGGCGCCACTGGCAACGCCGCTTCGTCCGGCGGACTGATCTCCAGGTCTGCGGGCAGCGTGGCAACGATGGATGTTGGTTCTGCGGAAGCCTCACGCGGCAGCAGGGTTTTCGACGCATCAAAAACTTCTGCGCAATGCCCGCATCGAACCCAGCCCTGGGAGACTTTGAGTTGGTCGGTCACGACTTTGAACATCGTGCCGCACGCCGGGCAGCGGGTAATAAGGCTCATCTAGCGCCGTATTGTAGAGTCCACCCAGGGCGTGCCATCATGGGCAAACGCTGGGGTTGTGCCAGTTTTAGAAGCGAGCCGTCATCAAAATCCAGCCGTCTTCAGAGTCATACACATCAAGCGCGCAGTAAGGCGCATAAGCGGCTTTAAGTTCGTCTGCCTGTCGCTCCAAAATACCCGCGAGGACGAGATCACCCCCCGGCGCCACATGCGCGCAGAGCAGCGGCGCGAGCACTTTCAATGGCGTCGCCAAAATATTGGCCAGCACCGTCTGATACGCACCTGCCGCCTGGTCGGGCAGGCCGGCGTTGAGCTTGACATGATTGGCTTCGGCGTTGGCGTTGGTCGATTGAACGGCAGCCTCGTCAATGTCCACGGCATCAATTGCAACAGCGCCAAACTTAGCAGCGCCAATCGCCAGAATGCCCGAGCCGCAGCCGTAGTCGAGCACGCGGCCAAAACAAGCCCCCACGCTCCCGACTTCGTTCGGTTCGCTGCCCCCCGGGGGGGCTGTGCTTGCTAGGGGCGGCCCGTCGCTGCGCACGTTC
>JANOOO010000338.1:0-1756 GCA_031421375.1 Polaromonas sp. | reverse complement strand
CTCTACCGCCTGGTGGCAGAGATCGACCCTCGCTACCGCGAGTCGGCCGAAGAATCGCTGGTCGAAACCTCGCACCTGCTGGCCAGCCTCATCGAGCAGGACGTCAGCGCCGGCGCCATCAACACCGCGCGGTTGGAGCCGCTTTTTAAATCGCTCTATGCGCGGCAGTTTCTGTCGCAAATCTATTCAGTCACCAAAACCCGCGTCGAGATGCGCGCCTACATCACCGACCGCGCCGGCCGCGTGCTGTTCGACTCGCTCGGCCAGCAAACCGGCGCTGATTTTTTGCAGTGGCGCGATGTCAGCTATACGCTGCGCGGCGAATACGGCGCCCGCACCACGGCCGATGTTGAGGGCGACCCGCTGACGTCGGTGATGTACGTCGGCGCGCCGATCCGCTTCAACAACGAAATCATCGGCGTCGCCACCGTCGGCAAGCCGGTCACCAGCTTCGGCCAGTTCGTGTCGGCCGCGCGTCAAAAAACGCTGTTCGTCGGCCTGGTGTCGGTGTTCGCCGTGCTGCTGCTGGCCGTCATCGTGTCGGTGTGGCTGGTGCGGCCCTTTGGCTTGATTGCCGACTACGTGCGCTACGTGCGCGCCCAGCGTTCACTGGACCTGAGCAGCTTGCCACGCCTGGGCCGCCGCGCAATCGGCGTGATCGGTGCGGCGTACGACGAAATGCGCGACGCGCTGGCCGGCCGCAACTACGTCGCCGACTACGTGCAGACACTCACACACGAAGTCAAAAGCCCGCTGTCGGCGATTCGCGGCGCGGCCGAACTGCTGCAGGAAGAAGCCATGCCACAAGCCGAACGCCAGCGCTTTCTCAGCAACATCACGCGTGAGGCTGGTCGCATCCAGGAGATGGTTGACCGCATGATGGAGCTCACCGCGCTGGAGTCGCGGCGCTCACTCGACAACACCGCGCCGGTCGCGATGAAGCCGTTGATCGAAGAGCTCGCCGCCGCCGCGCAAGACACGGCCGGGCTGCGCGGCATCCGCGTGCAGATCGATGCGCCGCAAGACGCTGTTGTCGAAGGTGACGCTTTTCTGCTGCGCCGCGCCCTCAGTAATTTGCTGGACAACGCTATCGACTTTTCACCCGACGGCAGCACTGTGTTCCTCTCACTGCGCACGACCGCGCGCACCGTCACCGCCGAAGTCAAAGACCATGGCCCCGGCATTCCCGACTATGCGCTGGGCAAGGTGTTCGAGAAGTTTTACTCACTGGCGAGGCCGCATTCGCGCAAGAAGAGCACCGGCCTGGGCCTGAGTTTTGTGCGCGAGATTGCCTCACTGCACCATGGGCGGATTGAGCTGGTGAATGCGGAGGGGGGTGGGGCGGTGGCGACGTTGTCGTTGCCGAGGGTGGTGGCTTAAAAAATCGCTCGTCCAACTGAAAACAGCCGGGTTTACTGGAAAAATAGGCCTCTAGCCCCCGTAATACGTGCGTAATCAGCTATGAAATATGTAGCAGCTTGCAATACCCGATTGTCACGTGACTCAGCGAATGCACCGCACCGTCACCCCCACGGCGTCAGCCACTTGCGTCCATGGCCGGTCTGCCGTCAAGGCGACAGCCTTGCGGGAACGCGCCAGCGCCAGGCAAGCCCGATCACCGAGCGACAAGCCGACGCTGCGGGTTTGGAGCCTTAACCAGGCCGCATCCAGCGACTGACTCGCGTCAAACGCAAGCACCTCAATTTCCACGGCCTCCATCACCGATGCCGCTTCGGTTTTGCTCAAACCTTTGTCG
>JANOOO010000337.1:0-3804 GCA_031421375.1 Polaromonas sp. | reverse complement strand
TTCCTTCTCTTTCGCCGCAAGCGCCTGTTCCTTTTTGAGCGCGGCAGCTTCCGCTTCTCTCTTCAGCGCAGCTGCATCGGCCTCCTTTTTCTGCTCAAGCAGCTTGCGCTTTTTTTCCTGCTCCAGGGCAATATCAACATTTGGCTTGACGGGCTCGGGCGCAGCTTTGGGTTCAGGCTTGGGCGGCTCGGGCACGCGAGGTTCCGGCTTCGGTGCGGGCGGGGGCGGCGGGGGAGGTGGCTCGACTGCACGCGGCGCAGCCTGCTGCGGCAACGCTGACCACAACTCGGCCTCAAACGCGGGTGTCGTGTCACTGCGCTTCCAGTTCACGCCCCAGGTCAGCGCGCCCAGCAGCAGCAGATGCGCGAAGATGGCCAGCCCGAAGGCTTTGGCCGAACGCGTCTCGCGCGGCGGCGCAAATTCAAACCGGTCTGTCGGAGAACGCATGGGCTTCAACTGCCTCAGGAACCGGTCTGAACCGACAGGCCGACGCGCGAGACGCCGGCCTTCTGCAGCGCATCCATCACCTTGACGACGGTTTCGTACTTGATCGACTTGTCGGCGCTGATGACCACCGGCACGGCCTGCGTGCCGTCAGCGCCAGCCCTGACGGCGGGCTCCAGCCGCGCCACGTCGCCGGCCACGCGCTGCACCGTGCTCGGCGTGGTGCCGGACTTCAGCTTGATCTGAATCGCCTCGTCCTTGCCGATCAGAATTTGCACCGGGTTTTGCGGCTGACTCGGCGCTTTCCCGACCTTGGGCAGCGCGATCATGCTTGGCGTGATCAGCGGCGCGGTGACCATGAAAATGATCAGCAGCACCAGCATCACGTCGATGAAGGGCACCATGTTGATCTCGCTGATGGTGCGGCGGCTCCGGCCGCGTGAACTGACTGCTGGCATGGCGGTACTTTGGCGGTGAAACTAAAAGCCCGAGGCCGAAGAAGCTGGCGAAACCGACGACGGCCCCGAGGCTGCCGCCTGCGCGCCGAGGTTGCGCTGCAGGATGTTGGAGAACTCTTCAATGAAGGTCTCCAGCCGGTTGGCGATGCGGTCAATGTCGTGGGCAAAACGGTTGTAGGCGACCACCGCCGGAATCGCGGCGAACAGGCCGATGGCGGTCGCCACCAGCGCTTCGGCAATGCCGGGCGCGACGGTCGCGAGCGTCACCTGCTCAAGCGCCGCCAGCCCGGTGAAGGCGTGCATGATGCCCCAAACCGTGCCGAACAAACCCACATACGGCGACACCGAGCCGACGGTCGCCAGAAACGACAGGTTGGCTTCGATCGCGTCGAGCTCGCGCTGATAGCTGGCGCGCATCGCGCGCCTGGCACCGTCGAGCAGCGTGCCGGGATCGACAATCCGGCGCTCGCGCAGCTTCTGGTATTCGCGCATGCCGCTGGCAAAAATCCGCTCCATCGCGCCCGAATGCTTGGCGTTCTGCGCGGCACCGGCAAACAAGTCGTTCAGGCTGGTCCCGGACCAGAAGGCGCGGTCGAATTCATCGTTGAGCCGTTGAATAAGCTTGAGCGCCATGATTTTTCTGAAGATCGCCGCCCAGCTTGCAATCGACACGCCAACGAGCAGCAGCACGACGAATTGAACGACCCAACTGGCGTTGAGGATGAGGTTGAAGATCGACAGGTCTTGGGTCATGAAATGCTTGTTGTTGGGGACGAGGGGTCAGGCGCGCTTGAGGCGGTCACGCAGCGAGGCGGGCAGGCGAGTCGGCTGGAGCGTTGAGGCATCGACCCAGCCGATTCGCACTCGTCCCTCACATATCAATTCGAGCTTTGACCCATATCTGGTGGGCGCAGACAGCTCCGATTTTAATAGCGCCTGCTGGTCAATTATCAATGAGGCACGACCGGTTTCAACGACACGCGCCGTAACAAAAAGTTCATCGTCGAGCCGTGCCGGGCGCAGAAATCGCAGCGTGGTTTCAGCCACGATGAACATGCCGCCGGTCTCCATCCGAAGCTGATGCTGCTCGATGCCCATTGATCGGAGCCACTCGGTGCGCGAACGTTCAAAAAACTTCAGGTAGTTGGCATAAAACACGATGCCGCCGGCGTCGGTGTCTTCCCAATAGACGCGCACGGGAAAACTGAAGACGGCATTGCGTTGCTCGCCCGTTTGACTCCCTCTCCCCCCGGGAGAGGGCGGAGGTGAGGGCTCCCCTCCGCGATCAACCAAGCACGCTCTCCAGTCGCGCGACGGCTTCCTGCAAATGCGCCATCGAGCTCGCCGTCGAGAAGCGAACAAATCGCTCAGGCTCGGCGTCACCGAAATCGCGGCCTGGCGCGCTGGCAATGTGCGCTCGCTTCATTAGCTCAAAGGCGAAGTCCCAGCTTCCGCCAGTGCCGTCAGCCCGCTTGGCCGCGAGGCCCCACGCGGCGGCGGCACGCGTGCAGTCGGCATACGCGTAGAACGCGCCGTCGGGCATCACTGGCACGTTCAAGCCGAGCCGGTTCAATTGAGGAATGAAGTAGTCGCGCCGCGCCTTGAATTCAGCGCGGCGGCGTTCGTATTCGGCCAGGCTTTCGGCCTCGAAGCAGGCGAGGGCGGCGTGCTGGGCAATGGTGCTCGGACAGATGAAGAGGTTCTGCGCCAGCCGTTCAATGACGGGCACCAGCGCCTCGGGCACCACCAGCCAGCCGAGTCGCCAGCCTGTCATGTTGAAGTATTTGCTGAAGCTGTTGATGCTGATGACGCTCTGGCCCAGCTCACCCGGCATGGCGAGTGCGCTGTGGCCGAAGCGTTCTTCGTAGCTCAAACCAAGATAGATTTCATCGACCAGCGTGACGCCACCGCGCTCGTGAACGTGAGCGGCGATGCGAGCCAACTCCTCGGGTGCAATCGAGGTACCAGTCGGGTTCGACGGCGAGGCCAGCAGCACGCCGCGTGTGCGTTCATTCCAGGCGGCTGCGACCTTCTCTTGCGTCAGTTGAAAGCGCTCGGCAGCGCTGGTCGGGATCAACACCGGCTGGCCTTCTGCGGCGCTGACAAACTGGCGGTTGCACGGGTAGCAGGGGTCGGGCATCAGCACCTCGTCGCCGGCTTCGATCAGGGCCAGGCAGGCGAGCTGCAGCGCGGCTGAGGCACCGGCGGTGATGATGATGCGGCTGGGGGCCACCTGTGTGTTGAAGCGGCTGGCGTACCAGTCGCTGATGCGCTCGCGCAGCGCGGGCAAGCCGGTGGCTTGGGTGTACTGCGTGCGGCCGTCGGCGATGGCGCGGGCGGCAGCCTCTTGCACCAGCGGTGGCGCGGTGAAGTCAGGCTCGCCGATGTTCAAAAAAATCATCGGCTTGCTGGTGTGCGCGATCTGAGCCGCCAGCAGCGCCGCCTGCTTGGCCACTTCCATTACGTAAAAAGGTGCGATGCGGCTGGCCCGCTGCGAGATTTTCAAGGCGGGCGCTTTCACGCTGGGCATGCGGTGGTCAGCATTTGTTCAGCGCGCCCGGTCAGCGGCAACTTCGGCTGGGCGCAACTGCGGGGCCATTTTGTTGAGCACGCCGTTGACGTACTTGTGGCCGTCGGTGCCGCCAAAGGCTTTGGCCAGCTCGATGCACTCGTTGATAACGACGCGCCACGGGATGTCCGGGCAATGCTTGAACTCGTACTGACCAATCCACAGCACCGAATGCTCGACTGGCGAGATGCTGGACATCGGGCGGTCCAGCAGCGGCGTGATCACGGCGTCAAGCGCGTCGGCCTGCGCGATGCAGCCGTGCATCAGCGCGTCGTAGTGAGCGGCATCGGCTTTGTGAAAGCCGACCAGGTCGCGCGTGAAGGCGTCGATGGA
>JANOOO010000336.1:0-1732 GCA_031421375.1 Polaromonas sp. | reverse complement strand
CGGCCGGTTTGCAAGTCAGTCATGTGAACGTCGCAAGCGTCAAAGCCGGCGAGCGTGAATGCGTAGGCCATCTCAACATGCGAGTTGACGCCCTGCTCGCGCAGGATGGCGACTTTGGGGCGGGTGAGGAGCAAGGCGGGCGCGGGGAGGCCCTCACCCCTGCCCTCTCCCGGGGGGAGAGGGAGTAACACCGAAGCCAAATTGCTCTCTCGCCTCTCTCCTGCGGGAAGGGGGTGAGTCACCGAACCCGAATTGCTCCCTCGCCCCTTTGGGGAGAGGGCGGGGGTGAGGGGCTGCTCTAGCGCAAGCGTCGAAATTAATGCGCTCGAAAGTGCAACATACAAACCCGGGTCCGCCAACTCACCCACCGCCGCATGCTCCGCATCGGCACAAGCCGGGTTGTCGCGCTGCTGACAAATTTTCCAGCTCACAGAATCCCAGACCTGGTGCAGATCGCGCAGGCTGGCCGTGAAAACCGCCTTGGTGTCGCGCCAGACTTGCACCTCGCCTTTACCCACATTGAGCGGCGCATGCGCGGGCCGGGTTTTGCCGACGAAGTGGCTGAAGGCCGACAACCGGTGCTCGCGCAGCGTCTGCATCACGTCGTTCCGGTCTGCGGTGGCGACCTGAATCAGCACGCCGAGCTCTTCGTTGAACAGGGCTTTAAGCGTCAATTCTTCGCGCCGCGCGCCAACCTGGCTCGCCCAGTTCTTGCTATCGCCCATGTCCATGCGGCTGTCTGAAATGCCGTCGCCTTCAACCAGCAACAGATCGACATTGAGCGACACGCCGACTTGCCCGGCAAAAGCCATCTCGCAGGCGCAGGCAAACAACCCGCCGTCGCTGCGGTCGTGGTAGGCCATCAGCTTGCCTTGCCCGCGCAGCGTGTTGATGGCGGCAACCAGGTTTTTGAGGTCGGCTGCGTCGTCGAGGTCGGGCGTTGCGCCACCACTCAGTGCCAGCGTCTGGGTCAGGATCGAGCCGCCCATGCGCATCCGGCCTTTGCCGAGGTCGATCAGCATCAGCGTCGTGTCGGCTTCCAGCGCATTGAGCTGCGGCGTCAGCGTGCCGCGCACGTCGGCCAGCGTGGCGAAAGCGCTGACGATCAGCGACACCGGCGACGTGACTTTGTGTGCCGTGCCGGCTTCGCTCCAGCTGGTGCGCATCGACAGCGAATCTTTGCCGACCGGGATGGAGATGCCCAGCGCCGGGCACAACTCCATGCCGACGGCCTTGACGGTTTCATACAACGCGGCGTCTTGCCCCGGTTCGCCGCAGGCCGCCATCCAGTTGGCCGACAGCTTGACGCGCGCCAGCTCGATGGGCGCGGCCAGCAAATTGGTGATGGCCTCGCCAACGGCCATGCGGCCCGAGGCTGCTGCGTTGCTGACGGCCAGCGGCGTGCGCTCGCCGATGCTCATGGCTTCACCCGCGAAGCCTGAAAAATCGGCCAGCGTGACAGCGCAATCGGCCACCGGAACCTGCCACGGGCCGACCATCTGGTCGCGGTGCGTGAGACCGCCGACGCTGCGGTCGCCGATGGTGATTAAAAAGCGTTTCGACGCGACGGTCGGGTGGCTCAATACATTGATGCAGGCTTGCTGCAGATCAACGCCGGTCAGATCGAGCGGGGCAATCCCGGCCTGGATGCTGCGAACGTCGCGGTGCATTTTGGGTGGTTTGCCGAGGAGGACGTTCATCGGCATATCGACGTAGGGGGCGGGGATGCCCT
>JANOOO010000335.1:0-2553 GCA_031421375.1 Polaromonas sp. | reverse complement strand
GATGCCCGCGAGAGCTACCAGCTCTTTCTGCGTTTTCGCGATGGCCTGCTGGCAGCCGGCTCGCTCGAAGCGTATTACCGGGGCTTGTTCAACAGCGAAGGTGGGCGCATCGACATTCCCCCGCTCTTCATCGATCTGCTGGTCCAGGCCATCGTGCAGCACCTGCTGGCCGAGTCCAGCGACGCGTTCGCGCACCGCGCCGCCGACATGCTGCATCGGCCGCAGCGCATCAGCACGCAAGAAGGCCAGGTGCTCAGCGGCGACCAGACCACGCTCGACATGCTCAATGACACCGGCGGCGTCGGCGACATCGGCCGCTTTCTGGCTGAGGCCGGTGCGCCGATGGCGAGCATCAACATGCAGGTGCTGGGCGACGACAATGCCGCCGACTACTTTCGTGAGCAGCAAAGCGGCCATCGCCGCCATCACTTTTTGCTCGACCTTACGCACGAGGTCACGCACGACTTAAGTCACGGCTTGATCTTCAAAATGACGCGCGCCCGCTCGGGTTTGAAGGCGCTCTCAAGCGTGCTTGAAAAGTGGGTGCAGCACTTCCTCGGCGTGGCGGTCACGATCCGGCCGTTGCAAAAAATCGACGATGAAGCCTGGCGCTGGCATGTCGGGCTTGACGTTGAATCGACCGCCCTGCTCAACGACCTCTATGAAGACCGTGAGGTCGATGCGGCACGGCTACAGCGTTTGGTCAGCCTTTTCCGGCTCGACTTCACCGACCCGCAGGACATGCGCGCGGATGTCGCCGGCAAGCCGATTTACTTGGGGTTGATGATGAACGCAGGCGGCGTCGTGAAGCTCAAGCCGCAGAATTTGCTGATCAACCTGCCGCTGCGGCGCGCCATGTAATTCCAATTTCAGATCAATCCGATAGGTCGTTGCTTCGCCTTGGCCAGGCTACAGCACTGCCTGCGGCTTCGCGCCTACTCTCGGATCGATCTGAAAATGGAATAAGCGCTGCTCCGTCAACGAAAAAGCCGCACCGGCGGCGCGGGTAAAATACGCGGTTTGCCACTTTCACTTCCCGGAGTTTTTCATGTCTAAAAAGATCAGAGTCGAAGCCGATATCTGCGCCCCGAAACCGATTCCTGCCAAAGGCATGACGCTCACATCCGGTCGTGGCCAGAAGATCAGTCTGGAGCGCGGCTCGCACACGCGCAGCAAAAAGAACCCGGGCAAGCGGCCTTCCAAAGGCGGTTGATGGGTTTTCGGCATCGGTCGATGTCGAATCAAAAAGCGCCTGCAGGGCGCTTTTTTTATTGGCATCAGTTGAAGGCGAAGCGCTAGTTTTACCTGAAGACAGCAAGCTTTCATCGCGCCAAAGCCCAGGCCAATTGCGCCGGTGAAATCACCTCCGTCGTGTGCCCCTGCGGCGACTTCATCGGCCAGCCCGCAGCCACCGGCGCGAGCACATAGGCGTGATCAACCTTCACATCCTGGCAGGCATGCCAGAAGCCCTTGGTCACTTTCGGTGCGCTTGAAAACTTGATCTCGAAGCCGTACTTCTTGCTGCCTGTGTCCACCACCACGTCAAGTTCAGCACCTGCCGCCGTGCGATAAAAACCGATATCAGCGCCTTTGGGGGCCAGCGCGAAAATCTGCTCGACCATCAGGCCCTCCCATGAATGACCGGCCATCGGATGACCGATCAGCGTGTCCACATCGGGAATGTTGAGCAGCGCGTGCAACAGGCCGCAATCACGCACATACACCTTGGGTGACTTGACCAGGCGCTTGCCGACGTTGACGAAGTGCGGCTCCAGCCGGCGCAGCATCAGGGTGTCCACCAGCGAGTCAAGATAGCGCCCAACCGTGGTGTGCGAGATGCCGCCAAGCGAGGCGGCGATGTTGGAGGCATTGAAGAGCTGCCCGTGCAGATGCGCCGTCATCCGCCAGAAGCGGTGCAGCGTCTGCGCTGGCACGTTCACGCCGAACTCGCGCATGTCGCGGTTCAAAAAGGTTGAGATGAAATCAGTGCGCCAGCCGAAGGACAGCGCATCGCTGGGCGCGGTGAAGCTCACCGGAAAGCCGCCGCGCAGCCAGAGTTTTTGCAAGGTCAACGCATTGGCTTCATGGCTGGCAAGCGCGCTCTCGGGCAATACACCGGGCGTCAAGTCAGGCGTCAAGTCAGAGATGACTTCGCGCACCTGCAGCGGCGTCAGCTCAAGATAGCTGACACGGCCGGCCAGCGACTCCGAGCTTTGCTGGAGCAGCTTGCCTGAGGCCGAACCGAGCAGCAAAAACCGGGCGGGTCGGCGGTCGGCGTCGATCTCGGGTCGCAGCTGGGCGAACACGCCGGGTACGTACTGCACTTCGTCGAGCACGACCAGCCTGCCTCGGTGGGCCTGAAGAAAGCCGCTACCGGCAACCAGCTTTTCACGGTCGCCTGCCAACTGCAAATCCAGGCTGACCGCGCCGGGGTAGCCCAGTGCAATGCTTTTTGCCAGCGTGGTTTTGCCGACCTGCCGCGGGCCGAGGAGAGCGACGGCGGGGGAAAAAGCGAGCTGCGTGTTTGCAGCCTGCAGCAAGACTCGTGGAAAG
>JANOOO010000334.1:0-3053 GCA_031421375.1 Polaromonas sp. | reverse complement strand
GTCGGGATGCCGCTGCGGTCGAGGATGTCAGTCACCAGCTCAAGCCGCACCAAGGGGTTGTCGAGCTCCATCAGGCGCTGTTTGACTTCGACCGGCATCGGCAGCAACTCGCACCAGCGGTTGGCCACCCAGCCGCAGTCGTCGAGCCGGTAGGGCGGCAGCATCAGCCTGGGCCGGTTGAGCTCGTCACGCTCATTCAGGCGCTTGATGATTTTCCCGAGTGCATCGGCGGTTCGCTGCAGGTCGTAGGGCACCGGTACCACCATGTCGTCATCCAGGCGGGTCACGTTGGCAATCCAGAGCCCGTGGCGCAGCTTCTCGCGCATCGAGATGTTGAAGCGATGCTGGCCGACGCAGCGAATCACCATCAAGCCCGGCTGCGGAACAGAAAGCTCGGCGATGCTGGCCAGCGTGCCGACGTTGCCAAAAGATTCAGCTGCAAAACCGTCGCCACTCGGGCCGTTGTCTTTCGGCAGGCGAACCTCAGCGCCTTCGGTAAGCGTGATGATTCCGAACGGTGCGCCTGTCTTGTAGCACCGCGCAATCATGTCGAGGTAGCGAACCTCGAAAATCTGCAGGGGCAGCACACCGCCCGGATACAACACCGTTCCCAGTGGGAACAGCGGGAGTGAGTTGAGCTTCAGCGCTTCGGCCATGGGATTGCTGATTCAGTTGAAGTGGCAAAATGATTGACTGCTTGCCATGATGTTCCCATGACCAGAGAATTCCTGCATGGGGCACCCGCCCGCGAAATTTGTAGGACGGCGCCCGGCTGACTCCGGTCGGCTAATCGACCGCGTCGGCAGGTTGCCGGAGCAGCATCGCCAGCGAGGTGGCTACTTTTTTGCGCAACTCACGCCGGTCGCAGATGAAGTCAATTGCGCCTTTGGACTGCAAAAATTCGGCGCGCTGAAAGCCCGCGGGCAGGGTGACGCGAACGGTCGATTCGATCACGCGCGGGCCGGCAAAGCCGATCAGCGCTTTTGGCTCGGCAATGACCACGTCGCCCATGAAGGCAAAGCCAGCGCTGACGCCGCCCATCGTGGGGTCGGTCAGCACGCTGATGTAGGGCAAACCTTTTTTGGCCAACCGAGTCAGCGCGGCGTTGGTTTTGGCCATTTGCATCAGGCTCAGCAAGCCCTCCTGCATGCGCGCGCCGCCGGTCGCGGTAAAGCAGATAAATGGCACTTTCTGCTCCATGGCGGCATGCACACCGCGCACGAAGCGCTCGCCAACCACGCTGCCCATGCTGCCGCCCATGAAGTCGAACTCAAAGCACGCGACCACAACGCCGATGCTGTGAACCGCGCCTCCCATGACGATCAGCGCGTCGGTCTCGCCGGTGTTCTCCAGCGCCTCCTTCAGCCGTTCGGGATACTTGCGGCTGTCCTTGAACTTCAGCGCATCGACCGGCAACACCTCCTGCGCCAGCTCGTAGCGGCCTTCTGCGTCGAGAAAGGCGTCGAGCCGGGTGCGCGCGCCGATGCGGTGATGGTGGCTGCACTGCGGGCAAACATTCTGGTTTTTTTCCAGGTCGGTTTTATACAAAACCGCCTCGCAGCTCGGGCATTTGATCCACAAGCCCTCGGGAACGCTGCGGCGCTCGGTTGGGTCAGTGGGAGTGATTTTTGGGGGGAGGAGTTTTTCAAGCCAAGACATGGTGGGTTCCTGATGCGGGTCTGGTGCCTGCCCGCCGCAGCTGGGCCGGGCAGAGCGCCAGACGTTGAAAAATGAAGCGCATGAAAGATGTGCCGCGCTCAATCACGTGTCGAGCGCGAGCCGAATTTCGTGCAAAAAGTCGCGCACCGTGGGCACCACCTGCCCGCGCGGCAGCGTGTCGATCAACTGGATGATTTTGCTCCCGATCACCACCGCATCGGCCACACGGCCGATGGCTTTGGCCGTGGCCGCGTCGCGAATGCCGAAGCCGACGCCGACGGGAATCTTCACGTGCTCGCGAATGCGTGGCAGCATGGCCTCGACGGCCCCGATATCGAGCGTGCCGGCGCCGGTCACGCCCTTGAGCGAGACGTAGTAAACGTAGCCACTCGCGACTTTCGCGATCTCGGCCATGCGTTCGCGCGTGCTGGTCGGGGCCAGCAGAAAAATCAGATCCATGCTGTGGTCGCGCAGCTGCGCCGCGAAGGCTGCACATTCCTCGGGCGGGTAATCGACCACCAGCATGCCATCGACGCCGGCCGCTGCCGCATCGCGCACGAATGTGCCCGGCCCGCGTTTGATGTCGTAGGCTTCGAGCGGATTGGCGTAGCCCATCAGCACCACAGGCGTGTGGGTGTTTGTCAGGCGAAACTCGCGCACCATGGCGAGCACCTGAACCACCCCAATGCCCGCCGCCAAGGCGCGGTCACCGGCTTTTTGAATCACCGGGCCGTCGGCGCTCGGGTCGGAAAATGGCACACCGAGCTCGATCACGTCGGCACCGCCAGCGACCATGCCGTGCATCAGCTCGGGGGTGATATCGGCGAACGGAAAGCCTGCCGTGACGTAAGGAATCAATGCCTTGCGGCCCTGCGCTTTCAGGGCCTGCAGCGTGGCGCCGATGCGGCTCATCGGGCTACCCGAATCAGGGCTTGGGCTTCGGCTGCGCCCTTGACTGTCTGCCCCTGGCAACTGGGCCGGCAGTAAAAATCGGCCTGACTCAAATCGGCCACGGTGCCAATGTCCTTGTCGCCACGCCCCGACAGGTTGACCAGGATTGATTGCTCGGGCGTCATGGTTTTGGCGAGCTTCATGGCGTAGGCGACAGCGTGGCTCGATTCGAGCGCGGCAATGATGCCCTCGGTGCGGCACAGGTAGTGAAAGGCTTCAAGCGCTTCGACGTCGGTGATACCAACGTATTCGGCGCGGCCGATGTCTTTCAAAAAAGCGTGCTCCGGCCCGACGCCGGGGTAGTCGAGGCCAGCGCTGATGCTGTGCGTTTCAGTCACCTGGCCGTCTTCGTTTTGCAGCACGTAAGTGCGGTTGCCGTGCAGCACACCCGGCACGCCGCGCTGCAGCGAGGCCGAATGCCGGCCGCTGTCCATGCCTTCGCC